>JAXJRE010000156.1:0-4998 GCA_036310785.1 Acutalibacteraceae bacterium | reverse complement strand
GATCTCATTGATACTGGTCATCATCGGAGCTATCAACTGGGGCTCGATCGGACTTTTCAAGTTCGACATCGTGGGCTGGATTTTCGGCGGTCAGGATGCAATCGTCAGCCGAATCATTTTCACGATCGTTGCTCTCGCCGGCATTTGGTGCATCTCAATGCTTTTCAGAGACAGGAAAGAGCTTGAAGTCGGTACAACGATGGAATAAGAGATCCGAAAAACCGCAAAACGAAAGGATTTACCGATCGTTTTGCGGTTTTGTTTTTTTATCCGTTTCCCATCAAAAACTCTTCCAAAGAGGGACCAACCTCGCCAAATGCAAGGAAAAACACAATATAAATCACTATAACGGCAAATATCAGAAAGAACGCACGGGAAAAATTCTGTCGGTTGATATTTGAAGAGTCAAAGCTGAAAACAATAATTGATATCAGACCTACCAGCGGAACAAGAAAAAGCACCGAATAGCCGAAATATGCCCACGGGCTCAGCGGTTTGTACCGGTCAGGTATGCTGTAATCTTTTTTATCTTTTTTTGCCATATTAGTTTACACCTATAAATTTTTCGATAGGCTCAATGTTGAGCTTGTCGAAATTTTTTATAAACCCATAGAAATCGGCGGCAATCTTCTTAACTCCGCCCTCCTCGTTGCTTTCCATATTAAACGGCATAACGGGATCGTGAACGCTCAGACGCAGAAGCAGCCAGCCGTTTCCGTTATCCTTATCGGCAGATATTCGCAAGCCCTCACGGTTGTCATCGGCAATCGTCCAGCCGTCCTTTTCGGCATAGTGCTTTTCAAGCTCGGCTATCACCTTTTCACCGTAGGCTCTGAAATCCTCGCAGTTTATTGCAAAGCGAAGCTCCTTAGCCTCAACAGGCTGTTTGAGAGGTGCAAGAATTTTCTTGATCGCATCGCCCGATTTATCACGGGCAAGCATAATGACGATTTTTGTCATAAGGTATGCGCCGTCGTCAAGGTAGTAGTTCTCCTTGAAAGCAGCATGACCTGAGGTCTCCATTGCAAGAGGGCAGAATTTTCCGCTGTTGTTCAGCTCGATCTGCTTGTTGATAACGTTTCTGTATCCCCTCTTGAAACGGTAGTGCTCTCCGCCGAGGGACTCTATGTATTCCTTGAGACCGTCCGAGGTTACCGAGTCGGTGACGATAACTCCGCCGTCATGTCCCTCAAGCGCAATGTACGACGCAAGGGCAACAAGACGGTTGCGGTTGATCTCCTCACCGTCGGAATCAACACAGCCTGCACGGTCAACATCGGTATCGAAAATTATTCCGAGGTCGGCTTTGCTTTCAACGGTCGCCTTGGATACCGAATCCATTGCTTCCGCATTTTCGGGATTTGGAATATGATTCGGGAACATTCCGTCGGGATCAAGGAACTGACTTCCCTGAACGTCCGCACCGAGAGGTGCCAGCACGTCGGTTGCGTAAAATCCGCCGACTCCGTTTCCTGCGTCAACAATGATCCTGAAACCTGCAAGCGGCTTGTCATAATTTTCGGCATTGACGCCCTTCTTTATCATTTCACGCAGATGCGAGCAGTAGATTTTCATATAATCCGTGTCAACACAAAGCGACATCACGGCTTTATATTCCCTGCCGTAAACTTTTTCCGCACCCGAGAGAAGCACGGCGATATCTTCGCCCTCAAGTCCGCCGTCGGGAGTGAAGAATTTCAGTCCGTTCCTCTCCCATGGGTGATGACTTGCCGTGATCTGAATTGCGCCGTCACATTTGAGGTCAAGAGTTGACATAAACATTGCAGGAGTTGAAGAAAGTCCGCAGTTAAAGACCTTAACTCCGTTTGCCATGAGCGCAGTGATCGCCGCCGCCATAATTCTCGGTCCCGAAACACGTGAATCACGTCCGACGGAAACAGAAATTTCATCTGTTCGCTTTCCTGTTCTGCCGCTCAACCATTTTGCAAAGCTTTCCGCAACCGCACCGACAAAGGCATCGCTGAGATAAAGCTCCTCGCCGCTGAACTGCTCAGCTCCGAAGCCTCGGATATCCGTTCCGCTTTTAAATCCCTTGAAATTCATTTTAACATCGTCCTTTCGTCCGCAACTGATTTAAGGAAAAGATAAAGCCCGGCAAATTCATCAAAAGCCCTGCCGACTTCATCAATAACTTTTTCACTCTCAAGTGTTTTGAAGTCCGTTCTGACCTTCATATATCCCAATGATTTTATATTGTAATACGGCTCAATTTCCGCAGTCGGGTTGCCGGGCTTCTGTTTCTTATAATATATATTAAGGCACTCGGCTCCCGTATTCTCGGCACGGTGAACTGCGTCAAGAAACTCCTTCGGCCGTTCAAGCAGAGCCTTTCTGTACAACTCAAGAAACTGAGCGTCGGCATAATACGTTCCCACTCCGTAACCCCAGCAGTCCTGGTTGACCTCAAACCACATACACGGATAATTTATCCATTCGTGCTTGTTTCTCATAAACATAACCCAAAGGTGGTCACGGTAAAGAGACTTGTCCTTGGTGTAGCGGTTGTCCCTCCTGATCCTCGAAACCATTCTCACGGGATCGGTCACTATCATATCGTCAAGAGCATAGACCTTACTGCCGAGCGCCATTGCAATCTGACGAAGCGGAACGGTAAAGCCGTCTTTCAGCTCCTGCTTGTGTTCCTCATAAAAGCTTTTGCTGTTTTCAAACCTGTTCTGCGCCATCAGCGCAAGAGTATCGGGAAATATTCCGTCATATTTCAATTATATCAGTCCCCTTTTTGCCATTTCCTCGGCGGCAAGCATAATTCCGATTTTTGCGCTGTGGAAATTCAGACCGCCCTGCATATAAACGGCAAACGGCTCTCTGAGCGGAGCGTCTGCGGAAAGCTCGATCGAAGCTCCGCCCGTGAATGCTCCTGCGGACATTATGACCTTGCTGTCGTAGCCGGGCATATCCCACGGCTCGGGAGTTACGAACGAATCTATCGGTGCGCCTTTCTGCATACCCTGACAGAAAGCGATCAGATTTTCCTCATTACGGAGCATAACGCTCTGAACGATATCAAATCTGCCGTCCGTGCTTTTCGGCGTTGTGCCGAAGCCGAATTCTTCAAACAAAGCCGCCGCAAAGCGTGCCGACTTAACAGCCTCACCCACCGTGTGCGGAGCAAAGAAAAGTCCCATAAACAATTCCCTCGAATGACCGAGAGTTGCGCCGACCTCTCTGCCGAGACCGGGTGTAGTCAGACGGTAGGAAATCTTTTCGACAAGATCCGCTCTGCCTGCTATGTAGCCGCCTGTTTTGGCAATTCCGCCGCCTGCATTTTTGATAAGTGAGCCTGCGATTATATCAGCTCCGACCTGAGTAGGCTCGATTTTCTGAGTAAACTCACCGTAGCAGTTGTCAACCATAACGTCTGCGTTGCTGTTTTCTTTAACAATTTTTATTATTTTTTCGATCTCCTCGCAGGAAAGGCTCGGTCGGAGAGAATAACCTCTCGAACGCTGAATGTAGACGAGCTTCGGCTGTTCAGCCTTAACCCTCTCGGCTATCCCGTCATAGTCGGGCTTGCCGTCTAAGAGATCGACTTGCTTGTATTCAATTCCGTAGTCGGCAAGCGATCCGTCACCCTTGCCGTCAATTCCGATAACCGAATGAATGGTATCGTAGGGCAGTCCCGTAACGCAGAGCATCACATCGCCCGGTCTGAGCATGCCGAACAGAGCGACCGCAAGAGTGTGCGTTCCGCAGGTGAAATTATGACGGACAAGCGCATCCTCGGCGCCGAAAATATCCGCCGCAACAAGGTCAATGACCTCTCGTCCCCTGTCGCCGTAGCCGTAGCCTGTGCTCTCGGCAAACATCGCCTCACTGACTCCGTTCTTTATGAAAGCGGCAAGCACCTTCTGCTGATTGTATTCCGTTATTTCATCGGTCTCGGCAAAGCACGGCTTGATTTTTTCCAATGCCATGTCCGCCGCAGACTGTACCTTGTCGCTGATATCAAAAAATTCACTATTCATTTGTTATAATACTCCATTCGTTTTTAACCTTAAATCCGATTGATTTATAAAACTCAACTATACTGTCGTTTTTGCAGAGAAGCTCCGCTCTTTTATCCCTTTCGCTCTCGGCAAGGAGGGTTACAAGCGCACCTGCAAGTCCTCTGCCCCTGTATTCGGGTTTTGTCGCAACAGCTCCCAGAAGCACGGCGCAGTCCGTTGTAAACAGCTTCATCGCACAGGCGGCGGTTTCACCGTTCACCTGAGCGGTCAGAGCAGAGGTAACTCCCCTGTTCACTCTGAAGGTCGTGTCAGAAAGCCACGGCAAATAATCGCCCACTCCGACAAGTCCTGCCGCTTTGATTATACCATAAATTTCTTTCGGACGGAACTCTTTATCCGCCTGAATTTTTGCAATTTCATTGTTATTTTTCACATATTCTACGACATAGCCCTCGATCGAAGCCTCTGCGCCCACTCGCTCGGCAAGTCTTTTTTCGCATTGGATTGTGCGAAAACCGACAACGTTCAGAAATTCAAAAATTTCCTCCGCATTTTCACAGTCGGAGCTTACCGTGACATCTCCGTCAATACGGCTGAGAGCGGAGATAATTTTTCCGTTTTCATCGGTCTGAGCCCAGAATTTCACAAAGTCGTAATCCGTAGAATAGCAGTTGTAAAGGCAGGCTATCCTCGTGCCGAAAACATCGCGGCGGCAAAAGTCCGTAAAATCTTTATCGTTCTTCTCAACAGCTTTAAGCATCGGCAAAATCCTCGGCAAGCGCACGGATAATGCGTTCGCTTTCTGTTATATCCTCAATTTTTAAAACGCAGGACGGGGAATGAAGATATCTGCACGGCATTGAAACGGTCAGAGTTTTTATACCGCCTGCCGTCTTATGGATAACTCCTGCATTATTTCCGCCTGCGACCGCAGACTTGACCTGAGCCTTGATCGACTTCTCTTTTGCAAGCTCAAAGGCTCTGTCAAAAAGCTCTCTCGAATAGATCG
>JAXJRE010000155.1:0-1728 GCA_036310785.1 Acutalibacteraceae bacterium | reverse complement strand
GTTTTAGCTTTTGCACCTCATCCGTCACGTCGTTCCTCCGTGCCACCTTCCCCTCAAGGGGAAGGCAGAAAATAGACTTTAGATTGTAGACTTTAGATCTTAGACATTTAAGTTTCAAATTTCTATGAAATTATTCGGCTCCCTTGTAAGGGAGCTGTCAGCGTAGCTGACTGAGGGATTAAAAAAACTAAATGTTTTGTTTATTTTTAATGGTTTATAAAAACTATAAATCTCCACGTCTAAAGTCTAATGTCTACAATCTAAAGTCTAAAAAATCGCCTCCTCTTACAACAAGAGGAGGCTGAATCTATTTCTGAATTTTTATTTCTTCACAGTCTCGACAACACCGGTCGCAAGTCCTGCAAGTCCCTGAATTTCCGAGGGAACAACGATCTTTGTCGCCTGTCCGTCCGCCGCCTTTGCGAAAGCTTCAAGGCTCTTGATTTTGAGATATCCGTCTCCCGGATTTGACTCATTGATAAGCTCGATCGCCTTTGCCTCGGCCTGCTGAATCTTGAGGATAGCCTCTGCTTCACCCTCGGCCTCACGGATCTTTGCTTCCTTGACGGCCTCGGCGTGGAGAATTGCGGCTCTCTTGTCACCCTCTGCGGCAAGGATCTGCGACTCCTTCTGACCTTCGGCGACAAGCACCTTGCTTGCCTTTTCGCCCTCGGCTCTGAGGATAGCCTCACGTCTCTGACGCTCCGCTTTCATCTGCTTCTCCATCGCATCCTGAATTTCGGGCGGAGGAAGAATGTTCTTCAGCTCAACTCTGTTGACCTTTATACCCCACGGGTCGGTAGCCTCGTCAAGGATACCTCTGATCTTTGCGTTGATCGTATCTCTCGAAGTGAGAGTATGGTCAAGCTCAAGCTCACCGATAATGTTGCGCAGGGTTGTTGCGGTGAGATTTTCGATTGCCGAAATCGGATTTTCAACTCCGTAAGCATAAAGCTTGGGATCGGTTATCTGATAGAAAACTACCGTATCAATCTGCATTGTGACATTGTCCTTGGTGATAACAGGCTGAGGAGGGAAATCCACAACCTGTTCCTTGAGGGAAACATTTTTTGCAATTCTCTCAAAAAACGGGATTTTAAAGTGTATACCCGTTTGCCACGTCATTCTGTATGCGCCGAGACGCTCAACAACATAAGCTCTCGACTGGGGAACAATTTTTACGTTTGTGATTATCAATGCAACAATAAATAAAATCAAAAATACCAATACACCGATTCCAACAGGGCTCATATATATTCCTCCTTATTTTCTGACAATAAGCTTTGCGCCTTCGATCGCTTCGACCGTGACCTGTTCTCCGACCTCCGCCGTTTCGCTGTCAACCGATCTTGCAGTCCACTCAAGTCCGCCTATCTTAACAGCTCCCTTTGAAAGATCATTTTCAATTTTTTCTGTCACAACAGCTTTTTCACCGATGAAGCGGTCTGCGTTCGTAGGCATCCTCCGACCGTTTGTAAACTTTTTCACAAGCGGTCTCGTAACTGCAAGAGCAATAGCCGAAACAATGGCAAAAATCAGAATTTGCAGCCAAATTTCAAGACCTGCCGCATATGCGATAAGACCTGCGACACCGCCGACTGCAAACCAAACGGTAACAAGCTGAACTGTTGCCGCTTCAACCGCCGCCGTTACAACGATCAGACCGATCCATACCCACAGCATTAGATCACCTCCGTTTGTATTTTGATTTTATCACATTGTTAATAC
>JAXJRE010000154.1:0-9105 GCA_036310785.1 Acutalibacteraceae bacterium | reverse complement strand
TCACCTGCTCTTATCGTGCAGCCGCAGATGACGTCGTGAAACTCGCTGTTCAGAAGATCCTCGACCGCTTCATTTAGCTCGTTTTCGGGATATTCCGCAACACCTCTCATTGCGGCAGAGGCGCACATTTTTTCCGTCATCCACAGAGTGTTTTCAATCTCGGCGTGTCTGCGTTTAATCCTCGAAGATGAGGTGTAACAGCCGGGCATAACCGTTCTAAGCGATTTTTCGTGAACAGCAGTCGGCTCGATTTTTGCAAAAAAGGCTTCGGGGGTTGAATGAATTATTCTGTCTTCGCTCTCAGCGATCAATTTTTTGATGTCGGCAAGATCTTTTCGTGACGGTCCGCCGCCGTGGTTGCCCACTCCCCAAAGCACGCAGACGGTGTCCTCCTGCTGAGCGTTCGCCTTGTCCCGGATAGCCTTTGCCGCCTCTCCGAGCGGAGAGCTGTAATAAGTCTGAGCGTGCTGAGCCTTGACCGTTGAGCCGTCAAAGCCTTTCCAGATAAACTGCTTTGCAGGCAGAGGATCGTTTCCCGAACGGCAGAAAATATAGCTGTCCTGTCCGCATTTTTTCATAATCTGAACAAGACCTCTGCTGTGTCCGAAGGAGTCAAAATTCACCGCCGTTGTCGGCTTCACTCCGAAATTCTCATTGAAATATTTCTGCCCGGCAAGTATCTGACGGACAAGGCTTTCGCCGCAGGGCATATTACAGTCCGGCTGAAGATACCAGCCGCCCATAATGTGCCACTTTCCTCGGCGGACAAGCTCCTTGATCCTTTCAAAAAGCGTCGGCGCAAACTCGCTGATATATTTATACAAGGTTACCTCGTTGTGGCAGAAGATATAGTCAAATTCATCTGCGAGATCGGCGGCAGAACGAAAGGTTGAAACGGCGGCCGCCGCTCCCTCCTCCCACTCCCATTGCCAGATCGGATCAATGTGTGCGTTGCAAATAAGATGTATTTCTTTCATATGTTTTCCTTTTATAAGCATTGCCGCAGAGCTCGGTGTTCACTTCACCGTCTCTGCGGCATAGAATTTTATTTTCTTTGATTTTTTCTTTTGATTTCGTGCAGTCTTTCAAGCTCGGCATTGCGGAGATTTTCGGCTTTCTGCCTCGTTCTTTCTTTTTTTCTTTCCCGGAGCTTTTCGCTGACATCAAGCTTCGCCCAGATAAGAATAACGGCTATTGCCGCCGCCGCAAGCAGAACGATTATCACGATCTCCTTCGTGTGATTCTCCGGTGCGTCCGTCACAATAGGATCAAGCTCGCTGACGCTGATAGCAAGAAGATTAAAAAATTTACTTAACATAGTCTTTCAACTCCCTGTAAACCTTTGATATCGGCAATCCCATCACGTTGAAGTAATCGCCGTTTATTCTTTTGACAAGCACGGCGCCCCTGCCCTGGATTCCGTAAGCTCCCGCTTTGTCCATAGGCTCGCCCGTTGCGACATAATCAAAGATTTCCTCATCGGTGAGAGGATAGAACTCAACTTCCGTTTCGTCAAAGAAGCTTGTGACCTTATCTCCGCAGACGATCGCAACGCCCGTGTAAACCTTATGTATCCTGCCCGAAAGGGAGCGGAGCATTTCGACTGCCTCTTTTTCGGAATGAGGCTTTCCGAGTATTTTCCCGTCAAGCGCAACAACCGTGTCGGAGCCGACCACGGCGGATTTACGGTGATCCTTAGCAACCGCCTGAGCCTTTTGCAAAGCAAGCGACATAACAACCTCTTGCGGACGTGCGTTTTCGGGAACGATCTCGTCAATATCGGCACAGATCACGTCAAAACGGAAGCCTGCCAAAGTCATCAGCTCGCTTCTTCTCGGAGAAGCTGAGGCAAGAATAATATTCGTCATCACCACAGCCCCTTGTCCCTGAGATGCTTAACCTTGAGCACGGCCGCCTGAGTTTTGCCGTCCTTTATCTCGTTGCTCATAACCATCTCGACCGCCCTGTCAAGAGGGATTTTTTCAACATTGAGGAACTCGTCCTCGTCAAGGTGCTGATGTGTGAATGTCAGTCCCTTTGCGGCATAGAGGTGGATTATCTCGCCGCAGTAGCCGGGTGAGGGATAGAACTTGCCGAGGTCGTAATACTCCTCGGCGACACAGCCTGCCTCCTCCTCAAGCTCACGCTTGCCGGTTTCGAACGGATCTTCACCCTTTTCAAGCTTGCCGGCGGGGAGCTCGGGAATGACTTCCATATACGGATAGCGGAACTGACGGACAAAAAGAAGCTCCTCATTTTCGGTCAGAGCCGCAATACAAACTCCGCCGGGGTGCTCAACGACCTCACGCTGACAGGGCTTGCCGTTGGGAAGCTCTGCATCGTCGTTGCGGACATTGATTATCCTGCCGTTATACACATAGATTTTTTTGATCGTTTTTTCATCAAGCTTCATAATTTTCTCCAAAAGAAAAGGGGCAACCGAGGGAACGATACTTCGCCCAAGGTTACCCCGGTTTTACCGTAAATTATTCTTCGTCTTCGTCGTCGAAATCGAACTCAAGAGTCTCGCCGCAAGCGGGGCACTGAATTGTTTCCTCGTCGAGAACGCTCTCGTCAAGGCAGATTGTCTCGCCGCAAGCAGGACACTCAACCTCAAAATAGTCGGTTTCGTCGTGATCGCAGCAGTCGCAGTCATCGTCACAGCAGCAATCATCGTCGCAGCAGCACTCGTCATCGTAGAGATACTCCTCAACCTCGCCGAGATCCTCGTCAAGCTCGTCAACAAGCTCGTTGAGAGCGGCGACCTCGTCCTCAAGATCGGCTACGGCAAGCGCAAGCTCGTCGATAACATCGACCATTGCCTTTATGATCTTTACCTCGTCTGTATCCGCTTCAAAGTGAGCCATCTCTGCAAGTCCCTTGAGATATGCCGCCTTTTCAGTAACTGTCATCATTGTCAATCATCCTTTCGTTTAGGGATTAATTATGCTCTGCCGAGATACTCACCTGTACGGGTGTCGATCTGAACCTTCTCTCCCTCGTTGATGAAGAGAGGAACCTTGATCTCTGCACCTGTCTCAACAGTAGCAGGCTTTGTTGTGTTTGTTGCGGTATTTCCTGCAAAGCCCGGATCGGTCTTTGTAACCTCAAGCTCAACGAATGTCGGCGGCTCAACGCCGAAAACCTTGCCCTTGTAGGAAAGAATCTTGCAGACCATACCGTCCTTAACGAACTTGAAATTATCCGAGAGGTCGGAAGCATTGATGGGAACAAGCTCATATGACTCGGGATCCATGAAATAATAAAGATCGCCGTCGCTGTATGAGAACTCCATATCCTTTCTCTCGATATATGCTGTCGGGAACTTAGCTGTCGGGTTGTAGCTCTTTTCAACTACGGAACCTGTAAGAACATTCTTTGTCTTTGTTCTAACGAAAGCTGCGCCCTTACCCGGCTTAACATGCTGGAATTCAACAACCTGAAGTACGTTGCCGTCCTCCTCAAATGTCATACCGTTTCTGAAATCACCTGCTGAAATCATGTGTTATTCCTCCGATTTATTTTTCTTAATCAAAGAATAGGCCGAATGCCCACTCCCCTTTTATCATTATTATTTTATACTATTATCCTGCGTTTTTCAAGTCTTTTCAATTAAAAAGCACTTGTCGTAATAATTTTTTTACAAAACTATCAGCTCTTTCGGCGCATTTGTAAGGTTTTTACAGCCGTTTTCGGTTATCAGAGCCATATCCTCGATCCTCACCCCGAATTTTTCGGGAATATAAATGCCCGGCTCAACCGTCACGACATTTCCCGTTCTCAGCGTTATCTCCGACTTTGGCGAAAGATTTGGCTTCTCGTGAATTTCAATTCCGACTCCGTGTCCCGTTGAATGGCGGAAAAATTCGCCGTAGCCTGCTTCGGTAATGATATCCCTTGCCGCCCTATCCGCTTCGTTGCATTTCAAACCGTTCCTGAGAATTTCGAGCGTTGCAAGCTGAGCTTTCAAAACGGTTTCATACACCTTTTTCTGCTCGTCGCCGATATCGCCGACAGCAACCGTTCTCGTCATATCGGAATGTCTGCCGTTGACAACTGCTCCGAAATCCATTGTGACAAAATCGCCTTTTTCAACCTTTTTATCAGTCGGTACACCGTGCGGTTTAGAGGTGTTTGCACCGCTGATCGCTATGGTTTCAAAGGAGAGAGCCTCTGCGCCGTGGCTGAGCATATAATGATCCAGTTCAAGAGCGATCTCCTTTTCCGTCACTCCGACCTTGATAAATCCGAGAATGTGTTCAAGAGCCTCCTCGGCAATGCGCTGAGCCTTGCAGATGTCCTCAACCTCGTCCTCGGTCTTTACCGCCCTGAAAGAGTCGATCAGCTTATCCGTGCCGACGGTAGTCAGCTTTATGCCGTGCAGAGCTTTTCTCAGCGTTTTAAGCTGTGAGACGGTCAGCCTGTCCGCTTCAACGGCAATCACTTTGCAATCAAACCTTGCCGCATATTCCGAAAGCTTCATTTTCTGCTCCTCAACGTTACAGCATTTGACCGCACTCTGAGCCGCCTCAATATAGCGGCTGTCCGTCAGAAAAACCGAGCCGTTTTTCGTCGCAAAAAGATATCCGTCCGATGCGTCAAAGCCTGTAAAATATCTGCGGTTTTCGGGTGAAACAATCAGCGCACCGTCAACATTTTTCGGCAGACTTTCAATAAATTTTTCGAGCATTGTATCTCCCCCTTTATAAAAGCTTTGCAATAATCGGATTGGAAATTAAAAATCCTTTTTCGGTCAAAGCGACCGATCGATCTGTTTTTTTCATAAGACCGTTTGCAATAAATTTCTCCGTCTTTTTTATTATGTCCTGCGGAAATTCTTTTCCGAATTTCCGTTCGTAATTTTCAAAAATAATTCCGTCCTTTAATCTCAGGCGAAGCATAATATATTCTTCCTCGTCTCCGCCCTCGCCGTCGGAAATCGGCTCACCGTCATTTTCAAAATAACCTATGTCCCTCGGATAATAAAATCTTTTTCCGTCGATAAATGAATGAGCCGAAGGACCGAGACCGAGGTACTCCTCACAGTTCCAGTATTTCAGGTTGTGCTTTCCCTCGAAGCCGGGACGGGCAAAATTCGATATCTCATAGTGCGAAAAACCGTTTGAGCCGAGCTTTTCGCTCATCGCAAGGTACATATCCGCAGTTTCGTCCTCGTCGGGAAATCGGAGTGTATCTCTTTTTTGATAGTACGGAGTTCCCTCCTCTAACTTGAGCATATATGCGCTGATATGCGGTGCACCTGTTCCGATGCAAAAATCCAGCGTTTCGTTCAAGGTATCAAGCGTCTGATCCTGCACGCCGAGCATCACGTCAAGAGAAATATTATCTATCCCTGCGGCAAAGCATTGGCTTATTCTTTTTTCAATCAGTCGGCGATCCGAAAACCGCCCGAGCTTTTTCCTCTCATTTTCAATAACCGACTGTACGCCCAGAGAAATTCTGTTCACTCCCGACGCGGCTACGGTTTCAAAAAAATCTTCCTCAACCGCCGAGGGATTACACTCAACTGTTATCTCCCCGTCAACACCGAAAAGAGCTTTCGCCCTGCGTACAAGCATCGCAACATTCCGTCCGCCGAGCAGAGAGGGCGTTCCTCCGCCGAGGTAAAGCGTGTCGGCTTTTCTGCCGAGCTTTTCCGCCCAGTTTTCCATGCTCTCAATCAGGGCAATCACATACATATCCCTGTCGGAGCCGTCGCCCCTCATTGAATAAAAATCGCAGTAGGGGCATTTTGTTTTGCAAAAAGGAATGTGCAGATAAAGTCCGATATTATCCATATTGTCTCCAAAAACAAACGGACTGTTCTTAACGAGCAGTCCGTAAATTTTTAATTATTATTCTTCGGTTGCTGTTGCCTGCTCAAGCTCATGTTTTTCGTTAAGCTCCTTTGCAGTTTCGGCACGGCGGATAGCAAGCTCTTTATACATTCTTGTTCTGGTTTCTTCGTCAATGTTATAGAAGCACTTCGGAATGATACCGATAAGTCCGGTAAGAGCAGGAAGAAGAGTTGTCATTGTGAAGAGGAGAATCTCTGTTCTCTCGCTCTGCTGACCGGGCTTGAGGCCCTGCTTGTAGCCGATGATACCGAGAAGTGCAGAGTTGAAGCCTGTCGTAAAGGTAGAAACAAGCTTCTTGGCAAGTCCCTTGACAACGCCTGCCATAGCCTCGGTACGGTAGCCGTTCTGCCACTCACCGTAGTCAATAGCCTCGTTTCTGATCTCCTCCGGAACAACCTTACGCATAGCGTAAACAAAGTTCCACAAGGTTTCTCTGACCATAAACGCACCGATCATCGGAATTGTCTTCTTATAATTCTTGTTCATAATACCGAAGAGGTAAACTCCGATATAGAGGAAATCTCCCCAGTGAGAGCCGACAGCCCACAAGGTTCTTGTTGAGAACTTCTCACGGAGCTTGTCAACATAAGTGTAGGAAGCGTAGGTAACGAACATTCCGGGGATACCGACAATAAGCCTTGCCGAACCGGCGTTCAGAACGCTGATATAATAGAGAGAGATGTTGGTTCCGACAGCGAACTGGCTCAGGAACTCGGAAATCGTCAGGAGCATAAGCGGTCTGGACTTGAACAGCGAGCCGACAGCTCCCTTGAAGGTCGGTTTTTCGACCGACTGAAGAACTCTCTCACGAACCTTAAAGGAGAAGAAGAGAGCAAGGATACCGGCGCAAACAGCAGTACCTATTCCCATATAAACAAAGAGGGAAGTCATCTTGATCTTGATCTTGTTGTGGTTTACAAGGTCAATAAGAACGGTACATACCTGGTTGGGTATATTCTCAACAAGGCTTGAGAAAAGGTTAGCCTGGTTGATAAGGCGTGTTCTGTCAAAAACATCGGGCGTGATCGTAGCGATGATACCCGTCTTTGAAATCTCATAAAGCGAACCTGCTAAGTTTTGCAGCATCTGCAAGGCGAAGTACGTTATGATCTTCGGCATATAAGAGCCGGATGTTTCGGGGAACAGCAGGGGCATTCCCCAGAAAATAATACCCATTAACGTGCCGGGCAGCGCATACATAATCAGATACGGCTTGAATTTTCCGAATCTTGTGTTGGTACGGTCAACTATTGAGGCCAGGAACAGGTCATTGATGATATCCCAGATGCTGACAACAACGCCGATGATAGCCTGCCACCAGTAGGAAATAATAAGAACGTCCGTCAGGTAGTATGCCTTGTTCTGATCCAGATTGAAGCTTTGCGCAACGTCGAAAAGAACGTATGTAAAGGTTTCTTTACTTCCGACGTAGCGTCTGCCCTTAGGCAGCTTACGCTTGGCTTCTTTCTGCTCTTCGGGTTCTGCCTGAGCAGTCTGAACTTCTTTAGTTTCAGTAGCCATACTTTTCCTCCTTATTTTTTTAAACAAAGTTACTTGTGTATTATAGCACAAATTATATTAAAGTTGCAATACTTATTTTATATTTATTCGTCAAGTTTTAAAATTGACATAAAGGCTTCCTGCGGAACTTCGACGGTACCGAACTGTCTCATTCGCTTTTTACCCTCTTTCTGCTTCTCAAGCAGCTTCTTCTTTCGGGTAATGTCGCCGCCGTAGCACTTTGCAAGAACGTCCTTGCGCATAGCCTTGATCGTTTCACGGGCAATTACCTTGCCGCCGATGGCTATCTGGACGGGAATTTCAAACATCTGACGTGGAATATTCTCCTTGAGCTTCTCTGCGATCTTTCTCGCTCTTGCATACGCCTTGTCGGTGTGAATGATGAAAGACAAGGCGTCGATCATATCGCCGTTGAGCAGGACGTCAAGCTTGACAAGATTTGACCTTGCATAGCCCTCGATCTCATAGTCAAAGGAAGCGTAGCCCTTGGTGCGTGATTTGAGCACGTCGAAGAAATCATAGATAATTTCGTTCAGCGGAAGATCATAGGCGATATCTACCCTGTCAGGCGTAACGTAGGTCATATTCTTGAACACACCTCTGCGCTCCTGACAAAGATCCATGATCGCGCCGACATACTCGTTCGGAGCGTAAATATTTGCGTTGGTGATCGGTTCCTCGCAGTAGTCGATAAAAGCAGGATCGGGATACTTCGTGGGATTGTCGATCTCAACCACAGAGCCGTCCGTCAGATGAATTTTGTAAACAACGCTCGGAACGGTCGTCACAAGGTCAAGATCATATTCACGTTCCAGTCTTTCCTGAATTATCTCAAGATGAAGAAGTCCGAGGAAACCGCATCTAAAGCCGAAGCCGAGCGCACCCGAGGTTTCAGGCTCAAAGGAGAGCGCGGCGTCGTTAAGCTGGAGCTTGCCGAGGGCGTCACGGAGGTTTTCATAGTCCGCTCCGTCCGCAGGATAAACTCCGCAGAAAACCATCGGATTGACCTTTCTGTAACCGGGGAGAGCCTCCTCGGCAGGATATTCCGCAGTTGTGACCGTGTCGCCGACTCTTGCGTCGCCGACAGTCTTTATGGAGGCGGTGATGTAACCTACCTCACCGGCTGTCAGCTCTGCGGCAGGCTCCATTGCCGTCGCTCTCATATATCCGACCTCAACAACGGTGAACTCTGCTCCCGTTGCCATCATCCGCATTGTGTCGCCGGCCTTTATCTTTCCGTCAACAACACGGACATAGACGATAACGCCCTTATAGTTGTCATAAACCGAATCGAAAACAAGCGCTCTGAGCGGTTTTGAATCGTCGGAATCAAGCGGAGCGGGAATATCGGAAACAATTTTTTCAAGCACGGCTTCAACATTCTCGCCCGTCTTTGCCGAAACTCTCGGAGCGTCGGAACAGTCCAGTCCGATCACTTCCTCTACCTCCTCCGAAACACGGTCGGGATCGGCGGCAGGCAGGTCGATTTTATTGATTATCGGCACGATCTCAAGGTCGTGATCCAGCGCAAGATATGTGTTGGCAAGCGTCTGAGCCTCAACGCCCTGAGATGCGTCAACGATCAGCAATGCGCCCTCGCAGGCGGCAAGCGAACGTGAGACCTCGTAGTTGAAATCGACGTGACCGGGCGTGTCGATCAGATTCAGCTCATATTCCTCGCCGTTTTTAGCTTTGTAATTGAGCTTGACGGCGTGCGCCTTGATAG
>JAXJRE010000153.1:0-21033 GCA_036310785.1 Acutalibacteraceae bacterium | reverse complement strand
GCGTATGTGTATACGTCAAATCGGAAAAAACGGCTAAAAAGAAACATATATTTTTTTATTTTGTTCTAAATAAGAAATTCGAAGACTTGTATCGGTATTTAAGGCCAATACAAGTCTTTTAATTTAATAATTGTTTCTTTTGTTCTTCGCTTAGTTCGACAGTCACGTTTCTGATTATATTTTATTTTTCAGCGGTTCTATACTCCTGTCAAGTATTCCGTTCATCTGAGCTATCGCAACGCCGTAGTTGACGATATTCACGCCCTCCTGAGCGGCATGGGATATCCTGTACTTCATCTCGGTTTCGTTGAGCATACAGCCGCCGCAATGAACGACAAGAGCATATTTGCTAAGATCGTCGGGAAATTCCGTACCCGATGTGAACTCAAAGCTCAGCTCTTTGCCCGTATATTTTCTGATCCAGTTCGGCAGTTTAACCGTACCGATGTCGTTGCACTGCCTGTGATGGGTACAGCCCTCGGAGATCAGAATTGTATCGCCGTCCTTGAGATTATTAAGCTTTCTTGCGCCCTCGATCAGTTTTGAAAGATCGCCCTTGTACCTTGCGAAAAGAATTGAAAAAGAGGTAAGTCCGATTTCACGGGGAACGATCTTCGACACCTGCTCAAACGCCTGAGAATCCGTGATGACGAGCTTTGGCTTTTTTACAAGATTTTTGATAGTGGCTTCAAGCTCCGTTACCTGACAGCAGACCGCCGTACAGTTGTTGTCGAGCAGCTCCCTGAGCACCTGCTGCTGAGGAAGAATTACCCTGCCCTTGGGCGCAGACTCGTCAATCGGAATAACAAGTATGACCGTGTCGCCCTTTTCAAGAACATCTGCAACAATATCCTTTCCGACCTGCTTAATCTTGCAGAAAGAGGCAAGCTTTTCTTTAAGCTCAAAAATATTTCTGTCATTCTTTGCGCTGACATATATCTCGTTCTTCCCGGCTTCGGGAACGCCTTCAAGCAGATCTGACTTGTTATAAGCGACAATATAGGGTATCTTCTTCTCCTTGAAAAAGTCGATCATCATATTGTCGAATGCTCCGAGTCCTTTGGTCGAATCAACGGTGAGCACGGCAATATCGGTCTTTGTAAGCACCTGCTTCGCCTTTTGAACTCTCTTTTCACCCAGCTCGCCCTCATCGTCGATGCCGGGGGTATCAATAATAACAACAGGGCCGAGCGGAAGAATTTCCATTGCTTTTTTTACAGGATCGGTAGTTGTTCCCTTGACATCGGAAACAACTGCAAGCTCTTGTCCCGTCACCGCATTAACAAGGCTTGATTTGCCTGCGTTTCTCATTCCGAAGAAGCTGATATGCACCCTCTCCGCCGAAACCGTGTCATTAAGTCCCATAACAATCACCTCTGATAAAAATATTCAAGCTGTCGCAAACAGAGTTTGCAAACAAACCCGTCTTTATGCGACAGCTAAAATTCATAATAACCTTAGCGTCAGATAAAGCTTTCGTTTCAGGTCGTTAATATTTATTTTATATAAGATCCCGGCACTTCCAGCACAAGGTCGGAGAGTGCAAAGCTTGCACACGGATGAATATAACCGTTCTGCTTATCCGACCAGCGGCGGCCGTCGTCGTTTTCCTCGGGAACATAGACCTCGCCCGATATAAGCTTCGATCTGCACCAGCCGCACTCGCCGCTTCTGCATCTTGACGGGGCTGAAACACCGCTTCTTTCAAGTGCAACAAGTAAAGGCTCGTCTGCCGAAGCAGAAATAACCGTTTCGTTTTCGCCCTGACGGACAGTAACGGTAAATGTCTTGCCCTTGTTCCCGTCAGGATAATCAGCCTTTTCCCAGACCTTTTTGGTCACTCCGAGAAGCTCACGGCGAACATACTTTCTTTCAAGTCCGAGCTTCTTTATTTCACCCTCGGCAAACTTATACATAGCTTCAGGGCCGCACATGAATACGGAGTAATCACCGTTTTCGGGCGCATATTTTTTGATTATATCGGCATTTATAAAGCCGTGCTCATAGCCCTTTTTCTTCTGCTCAGAAAGAACATGAACAACCTTTACCTTATCACATTCGGCGGCAATGGAGTCGAGCTCCTCTTTGAAAAGTATGCTCTTTTCGTCCCTGCTTCCGAAAAGGATAGTCAGGTTGAAATCCTCAATTCCGTCCCTGATAGCGTAAGCCATTGACAAAAACGGAGTAATTCCGCTTCCGCCTGCAAGTGCTATCACGTTTTCGGAGTCACGAAGCTCCTCGTAGTAGAAATTGCCCAGTCCGTCGGAAACCGTAACCTCGTCGCCGACCTTCCAGTTGTCTAAAATCCAATCCGAAGCGAAGCTATCCGCCGTTTTTCTGACCGTGATTGCGTATTTGCCGTCCTTAGACCATTCGGGAGACGAGCTGATAGAATAAGGGCGCGTCAGCTTGCTTTCATCGATCTCAAGATAAACGCTGAGATACTGACCTGCACGGAAATATGCGGCTTTATCAGCCTTGAAAATAAATGTCTTTGCTCCTGCGCCCTCATGCTCTATCACCTCGGCGATCTTCATCTTCTGAAAATCAGGGTGTAGCGCCGCCGCATTTTCATTTATAGGGAAAACGCCGGATACCTCTTTAGCCGGTGTTGCGTCAATCACCTTATCTCTTGCCTGAGCGAGAGTGCCGAACTTACCGATATCCTTAAAACCGATCTTGCTGATCTTAACCTTCAATGCCATCAGTCTGCGCCCCCTTTCTCATTCATTTCGACAATCGCACACTTAGCAACAATACTTCCGCACATATATGTTGAGCTGTAACCGTCGCCCCTTGCGCCCGAAGCTCCGATAGGTTTAAGTCCCTTGATCGGAAATTCTGTGTCGGCGGAAAGAGTTCTTGCGATCATGCTGTCCCAATCCTTTGTCAAATAGCCGTAAACGCTTCCCTCGGGTACACCGAGATACCTTGCGAACGTCCACGGTGACGCAACGGAAATTTCCTCAACATAGGGCAGAAGATCAATTCCCGTCCTATCCTTGAAGTTGTCAATAATCTTCTTTGCAAGCTTATTCTTGACCTTGACGTAATCCTCCTGAGAGATATTATCCCAGTCGTCGGGAGCGGAGAACATTGTCGTGAAGCTGCAAATCGAAGTTCCCTCGGGAGAAATCTCGGGATTTGCGATATTATAGCAAAGAAAGATTGAATAATTGTTGGTATCAATCTTTTTCAGACTTTCATATTCCTTTTCAGAGTCCGCCGTTCCTGCAAGGAAAATGCTGTAATCCTTGATATTAAGCTCCTCGGCGGTTTTGTTAAGTCCGAGATAAATTGTAAACATTCTTGCGCCGAAATCCTTGTTTCTTGCGGCGGAAAGCTTCTTCTCACGTTCGGGAACAAGCTCCTTGGGCATCATTTTGCCGTAGATTATGTCCTGATTGATGTTGGCAAGCACCATATCGGCTCTGACCTCTCCCAACGAGGTGCGGACTCCGCAGCAACGGTCGCCCTCAAAAATAAACTCCTCTGCACGGCAGTTGAACCATACATCGCCGCCCAGCTCACGGAAACGCTCGATCATCGCATTGCTTATCTCATGGGAGGTGTGAGTCGGAATAGCCGCACCGTAAGAAATATAGTTATCGACCATTGCGGCATAATGGAAGAAAGAAAGATGCTTCATATCAACGCCGAGATACGACCAGTAAACAGAAAGGATATCCCTGCACTTCTGCGGCAGATGAAGGGCCTCAAAGACCTCCTCTGTGGAGTATCCGCCTGTTCTGAGAACGTTGGGAAATTTTCTGATAAGAGTTACGGGCGACATACCCTGTGTGGGATTGGCAAAATACTCGATAGCACGGCGGATCTGATCCATCAGCTCAAAGAAATCCTCCATGTATTTCCTGCTTCCGGGAACATATTCCTCTGTTCTGTCAATAAAAGCATCTCTGCCCGTAGGAAGCGTAACGTCCATAGGTGAGCCGTCGGAATAGGTCGAAATACATCTGAAACAGTCGTCAACCATATTCCACTTGACCTTGACTCCGAATTTATCCATCAGACGTCTGACGTCGCCGGGACGGTTTTCCGTGCCCACGCCGCAAAGCTCGTGAAGCGAAGGCTCAAACTCAAATCTGCCCCTGCAAAAGCTTGTGGCACAGCCGCCCGGAATATTATGCTTTTCAACAATAAGGGTTTTCTTACCTGCCGTAATCAGCTCAAGTGCGGCTGAAAGCCCTGCACAGCCGGAGCCGACAACAACTGCGTCATATTTTTTCATAAGCAAACTCCTAAATATTTAATTATCAAAATTCAAAATCAACAACTGCTCTGTCCGTGATAACGGAGTGAACAAACTCCTTGACCTTGAGATGCTCGGGATGAACCTGATAGCCGTCAAGCGAAGCCTTATCCTTAAAAATCGAATAAAGGGCAAGGTCATAGCCTTTTTCATTGAAATTAAAACCGACCTCTGCGCTTATCAGTCCGTCAACCTTGCCGACAAGAGCGGTAAGACGCTTTTTCATTTCCTCCATATTGTGCTTCTTCTGATCGTCATTTCTGACATTCCAAAAAACTATATGCTTAACCATAATATATACCTCCATTCTTTTAAAATAAATTATATCAAAAAATTATAAATAGTCAACAATCATTCAAATATTTTGAATAAAACAGTCTGTTTTGATTTCAAAAGTGTATAAAGCAACAATGTTTTGTTAAAGATTGTAGTAGGTCTTTTGAAATAACAAAAGGAGGACTGAAAATGAAAAAGATCATTTCAATTTTAACCGTCGCCGTACTTCTCTTTACCGTAACCGCCTGCGGTAAAAAAGATACAACGGACAAAAACAACGCAAAGGCAGACAACACGGTTTATTTCCTGAATTTCAAGCCTGAGGTTGCCGATATCTATAAGGAAATCGCTCAGAAATACGAGGCTGAAACAGGAGTTAAGGTCAAGGTCGTTACCGCCGCAAGCAACACCTATGAAACAACGCTTAAATCGGAAATTGCAAAGTCTGACGCTCCTACGATCTTCCAGATCAACGGCCCCGTAGGCTATCAGTCGTGGTCAAAATACTGCAAGGATCTCAGCGACACAAAGCTATACGACTATCTCTCCGATAAGGAGCTTGCAATCAAAACAGCAGACGGAGTTTTCGGCATACCCTATGTTGTCGAGGGCTACGGAATAATCTACAACAATGCGATTATGGAAAATTATTTTGCCCTCAAGGACAAAGCTGTCTCAATTTCAAAGGCGGAAGAAATTACAAACTTCAAGCTTCTCAAGGAAGTTGTCGAGGATATGACTAAGCACAAGCAGGAGCTTGGAATTGACGGAGTTTTCGCCTCAACATCAATGTCGGGCGGCGAGCAATGGAGATGGACAACTCACCTTTTGAATATGCCCGTTTACTATGAGATGAAAGACAAGACCGATGACTCCGCCATAACCTCAGCATACAATGCAAAGAGCATCGACTTCAAATATTCCGACAATTTCAGGAATATTTTCGATCTTTATGTCAACAATTCAACTACGGAAAAGGGACTGCTTTCGGGCAAGTCGGTTGAAAACTCAATGGCTGAGTTTGCTCTCGGCAAGGCGGCAATGGTGCAGAACGGAAACTGGGCATGGGATCAGATATCAAAGGTCAGCGGAAACACCGTTAAGGCTGACGATATCAAGTATCTTCCGCTTTATATCGGAATTGACGGCGAAGAAAAACAGGGACTTTGCATCGGAACAGAAAACTATCTTGCGATAAACAAAAATGTTTCCGAAGAAAAACAGAAAGCCTCCGTCGCATTTCTCGAATGGCTCTTTTCAAGCAAGACGGGCAAGGATTATGTTGTAAATAAACTGAATTTCATTGCGCCGTTCAGCACGTTCGAAGATAACGAAAAGCCCGACGATCCGCTTGCAAGAGAGGTAATCTCCTGGATGGAGAAGGACAAAACAACGGTTGAATGGGTATTCAATTCATTCCCGAGCCTTGATTTCAAGGACGATGTAGGCAATGCATTGCTTGAATACGTTCAGGGATCAAAGTCCTGGGAAGATGTAAAGAAAGCAACTCAGGATAGCTGGAAGGCTTCAAGAGTATAACAGGGAGAGGATAATATGGCGCTGAAAAAATGGTTTCCGATATTCGTACTGCCGACGCTTGCGGCATTTACGATCGTTTTCGCCGTGCCGTTTATCCTCGGCCTCGGTCTCTCTTTCACCGAATTTACTACTGTGCTTGACGCAAAATGGGTGGCTTTTGAAAACTATATCCGAGCTTTTTCCAACAAGGATTTTCTCAATGCCTTATGGTTTACGGTCAGGTTTGCGGTCGTTTCAGTAATCACGATAAACGTCATTTCCTTTGCCCTCGCATCTCTTTTGACAAAGGGACTTAAAGGCACAAATATTTTCAGAACGGTTTTCTTTATGCCTAATCTCATAGGCGGAATTGTGCTCGGATATATATGGCAGCTTATTATAAACGGCATACTTCAGAATATCGGCGTAACTATCACATATGACGCAAAATACGGCTTCTGGGGACTTGTATTTATGATGAACTGGCAGCTCATCGGATATATGATGATAATATATATCGCAGGAATCCAGAACATCCCGACCGATCTTCAGGACGCATCAAAGGTGGACGGAGCAAGCCGTCTGCAAACGCTAAGACATGTTACGCTTCCGCTTGTTATGCCGTCGGTTACAATCTGTCTTTTTCTTACAATAACTAATTCCTTCAAGCTGTTCGATCAAAATCTCGCTCTTACGGCAGGAGCACCGTCAAAACAGACGGCTATGCTCGCCCTCGATATCTATAATACCTTCTACGGTAAGATCGGCTGGGAGGGCGTCGGACAGGCTAAGGCAGTTATATTCTTTATCATCGTTGCGGCAATTTCTTTTGCACAGCTTATTTTCACAAGAAAAAAAGAGGTAGAGCAATGAACTCAATAACAGCAAAAAATATAATCAAAACATTACTTTACCTGCTTCTGATAGGTATAGGCTTAACATTTCTTGCTCCGATAATCATTGTTCTGTATAACTCATTCAAGGGCAAATTTTATATCAGCGACGATCCGTTTGCCCTGCCGAACGCCGAGACCTTTTCGGGAATCGAAAACTATATTTCAGGAATCGAAAAGACAGGCTTCCCTGCCGCTTTCGGCTGGTCTCTTTTCATAACCGTTTTTTCGGTAATTGCGATAGTTTTATTCACTTCGATGACGGCATGGTACATTGTCAGGGTGAAAAACGGATTTACAAAGGCCTTGTATTATATCTTCGTTTTTTCGATGATCGTTCCCTTTCAGATGGTTATGTTCACTATGACAAAAACGGTCGCCGATCTCGGACTTGATACACCGTGGGGACTGATAATCGTCTACCTCGGCTTCGGCGCAGGTCTTGCTGTGTTTATGTTCTGCGGCTTTGTAAAATCCGTTCCCGTCGAAATCGAGGAGGCGGCAATGATCGACGGCTGTAATCCGATACAGACCTTTTTTCACGTCGTTTTCCCTATAATGAAGCCGACGGCTATAACGGTAGCCATACTCGACGCTATGTGGATCTGGAACGATTACCTGCTCCCCTATCTTCTGATAGGAAGCGAATACAAGACCATTCCGATCGCCGTTCAGTACCTCAGAGGAGGCTACGGCTCGGTCGATATGGGTGCGATGATGGCAATGCTCGTGCTTTCGATTATTCCTATTGTCGTTTTCTATCTCTCGTGTCAGAAATATATTATCAAGGGCATCGTTGCAGGCGCCGTGAAAGGATAAATTATGTCAAGTATCAGTTTGAAAAATGTATATAAAATATTCGAAGACGGAACAACGGCGGTCAATGATTTTAACCTTGAAATTTCAGACAGGGAGTTTATAATTCTCGTCGGTCCGTCGGGCTGCGGAAAGTCCACAACGCTGAGAATGATAGCAGGTCTTGAGGATATCACAAAGGGAGAGCTGAAAATCGGAGACAGAATCGTCAACGATGTTGCGCCCAAGGACAGGGATATTGCAATGGTTTTCCAAAGCTATGCGCTTTACCCTCATATGACGGTATATAAAAATATGGCGTTCGGTCTTGCGCTGAGAAAGGTTCCGAAGGACGAGATAGACCGCAGAGTCCGTGAAGCGGCAAAGGTGCTTGATATCGATCATCTTCTCAAAAGAAAGCCGAGAGCGCTTTCCGGCGGTCAGAGACAGCGAGTTGCACTCGGCAGAGCTATGGTACGCTCGCCCTCTGTTTTCCTGCTTGACGAGCCGCTGTCAAACCTTGACGCAAAGCTGAGAACAACCATGCGAACAGAGATTAAAAAGCTTCACCAAAGGCTCGGAACTACATTTATTTACGTCACCCATGACCAGACGGAAGCGATGACGATGGGAGACCGTATCGTCGTGATGAAGGACGGCGTTATTCAGCAGGTGGATACTCCGCATAATCTTTATAAGCACCCGTTCAATATGTTCGTTGCCGGCTTCATCGGATCGCCTCAGATGAATTTTCTCGACGGCAGGCTTACTGCAAAAAACGGTAAAATCATACTGTCGCTTTCAAACAACGAATTGGATATTACGGACGCTGTTTCCGACAAAAAGGAGCTTCTGCAATATGACGGTCAGGCGGTTAAGGTCGGAGTAAGGCCGGAGGATCTTACCATTGACTCAGAATACATCACTCAAAATCCCGATAAGGTTCTGACCGCAAAGTTAGAGGTAAGCGAGCCTATGGGAAACGAAAGCTATCTATACCTTGATTACGCAGGTCAGAAGCTGACCGCAAGAGTATCGGCGGACTCACCGACAAATGAGAACACGGAGCTTGGGATTTTTATCGACAAGCTTCATCTGTTTGATCCAAACACAACGGTCAATATAATAAAATAATGAAAAAAGATGACCTGTTTCGTAAAACCGAATACAAGTCATCTTCTGTTTTTTATTTGTTCGCTCAGATATCTTTTGAAACGTTACCTGTCGAGATTGAAAGAACGATAAGTGCGTCGTTGGAATTTACCTTACCGTCTCTATTAAGATCGCCCGCTTTGAGCTGATTGGCATTGAGCGTCTTTGTTCCGGTCGAATACTGGAGAATTGCAAGAGCGTCGTTTGAATTTATTTTCTTATCCTGATTTACGTCACCGAGAGTGTATGACGGTGCGGGAGTCGGCGTAGTGGGAGTTTCAGTCTCAATTTTATAATTCTTGTATGCAGGCCAATAGGTGTTCTTAGCCTTGTTGCCTCTGCTTTCGGACTTTGCTGCCTTATTTGCAGGACGCTCAAAATAGTAGCACCAGTCATAGCCTGCGTTGTATGCACCCTGAGCCGTATTGGCAACATTCTTGAGCTTGTCAAGGATATAGCCTGTGTCGCTCTTGTTGTTGGTAAGCTCATACTTGAGGAAATAAAGCTGTCCGTTGAGCGTCTTCCAGTCGTAGCCGTTCTTGTTGCAGTAGTTTTTGAGATTGGTAAATCTCGAAGTATTCCACTGGCAGATACCGTAGCTGTTGCCGCCGTCGCCGTAAAGATTCGGGTTGAAATCCGACTCGGCTTCAATATTTGCAAGCACACCGCATGCGCCAGCCGTATTGAGCTTCAGCTCCTTGATGCAGAATTCATAGATTATGTTCGCATTCGATTTTGCCGCCGAAGCCGAAAGCGGAATACAACCGACAACCATAACAATACAGATAAATATAAGCGTAAGTCTCTTGAATTTGCTTGATTTATTCATATAATACCTTCCTTTTGTTTATTCAACAATATTGTTTATATCACTAAAATGTTGCATAATTATGACTTTTTTGTTAACGTTGTAACCTTTTGTAACTAATTGAAATAAAAATAAATAAAAAAAGAGCTTCTGCAAAGGCAATTAACCGTTGCAAAAGCTCTCATTTTTATTTTTATAAGACCTTATAATCCCGCTTAAATATTCTGTTTAT
Source organism: Acutalibacteraceae bacterium (assembly GCA_036310785.1). GTDB lineage: Bacteria > Bacillota > Clostridia > Oscillospirales > Acutalibacteraceae > CAG-488. The sequence goes on along the minus strand of JAXJRE010000153.1, from coordinate 11,089 downwards.
CTTCTTATAGTAAGCCGTATCAACAGCGTCTACGGTTTCCTCGGTAGTTCTGAACCGCCAGTTTTTGTCAGCAACTCCCGGAATATTCATTCTTGCGTCGCTTCCGAAGCCGCAGAGATCCTGAAAAGCAATTATCACGGTATTTGAAACCGACTTCCAGACCGTTTCGATTATTGCACGGCAGCTCTGAGAATGAAATCCGCCGTCGCCCCAGTTCTCGTTTTTAAATCCGCAGTAATCAAGCGCAAACAGCCTTGATTTTTTATTGGCTTCCCAAAGCCAGCCCAATAAAGTATTATTATCGTGAGTACCGACATAGTTTACGGAATTTTTAACGGCATTATGAGGTAAGTGCGAGGAATCGCAGTCCTCGTCAAAGCCGAACTGTATAACCTTCATTCCGGGAAAATCTGTTGCTTCAAGCAATTCCACCACATCATCACCGAACACACCGAGATCCTCGGCAATGATCGGAGTGTCGGGATATTTCTCAAACACACGGTCAAACAGCTTCATTCCCGGACCGTTTGCCCATTCGCCCTCCCTTGCAGTTTCACTACCGGCAGGCACCTGCCAGAAGCTCGCAAAGGCTCTGAAATGATCTATTCTTACAACATCATAGGTGCTGATTGCCGCCCCGATTCTGTCAAGCCACCAGGAAAAGCCGTCCTTTTCCATCCTCTCCCAGTCATAGAGCGGATTGCCCCAGAGCTGGCCGTCCTTGGAAAAATAGTCGGGCGGTACTCCCGCAACCTTCTGCGGCTTCAGCGTTTTTTCGTCGATGAGGAACAAGTCACGGTTTGCCCAGACGTCGGCGCTGTCGAGCGAAACATAAATCGGCATATCGCCTATAACCGCAATTCCCTTTGAGTTGATGTATTCCTTAACCTTTTTCCATTGAGTAAAGAAAACATACTGCACAAATTTCCAGAATGCGGAACGCTCCTCAAAATCGTAACGGTGCTCCTTTATGAAGATCTCGTATCTTGCAAAGTCGGTTTCCCACTCCCACCAGGGCTTCATACCGTTGGCTTCCTTTAAGGACATATATAATGAAAAATCAGTCAGCCAGCCGTTTTCATCTTCAAATTCCTTAATTTTTACGGCAAGCTCGGGAGTTATTCTTGAAAACGCACTTTTAAGCAGTCTGAGCCTTTTTTCTGCGGCAAAAGCATAGTCCGCCGTGTACGGACTTCCGTTGTAAATATTATCCTCAAACTCCTCTTTGGTGCAGAGTCCGTCCGCATACAAGGCTTCGGGATCAATAAACATATAGTTTCCTGCAAACGCAGAGGAAGAACAGTAAGGTGAATTTGAGCCGTCAACGGGATTGAACGGCAAAACCTGCCAATATCTGAAATTCATCTCGCACAGCCTGTCCGCAAAGTGAAGACAGTTCCTGTCAAAAACTCCTATTCCGTAGCTTGACGGCAGAGATGAAATGTGCATAAGCACGCCTGCCGCTCTTTCCTTTAACATAAACTCACCCTCTTTTTGATTACCGGAAGATTATAGCATAACGAAAAAATCATATCAACAAAATCTGACAATTTTTTAATCTGTATATGGACAAATCCCTAAAATATGTTATAATGAAACAAAATAAATAAAAAGGAGATTTATTTATGAAAACATCTAAGAAGATTTTAGCTGTCCTCATTGCAGTGATCACGGTTTTCGGCATCATGAGCTTTGCCGCCTTTGCAGATGATAACACCGTTTATATCATCTCAGGCAGTATCAACGTCAACATCAACACTCCCGTTGCGGACGAGAAGCCGAGCATTGACTGTACAACAAGCACCAACAGCTTCACGGTAACGGCTTTCACCTGGTACGACAAGACCACAGGCGCAATCATTGATCCTGCCGGTACAGACGTTGTTTTCAAAGACGGCGAAGAATACACCGCAAAGATCACTCTCACTCCCAACGAGGGCTATCAGTTTGCAGACGACATCACGGTTACGGTAAACGATACCGCTCCCTCAACGATCCGTTTCAAGGACGAAACAATCACGGTTGAGATGAATTTCACCTGTGACAAGGGCGCAAACGGCAGCTCCTTCTTTGACGGTCTCAAGGTTGTACTTCTTAACATTCTGAGAATCCTCCGTGATCTCGTAAGCCACATCATCGGCTTATAATTCAACCGAATAATCAAGACGGTATCAGAACACAAAAGTTTTGATACCGTCCTTTTTATATACTTCTGTTGATCTTGATCGGTTTAGCAGGTACTCCGACCGCAGTACAGTCGGGCGGAAGATTTCTGACGACTACCGCTCCGGCGCCCACTATCGTATTCATTCCGATCGAGAGTCCCTGGATAATTCTTGATCCCGTACCCATCTCACAGCCCGAGCCGAGATAGGTGCTTCCGGAAATATTAGCACCGGGATAAACGGTTACAAAGCTGTCAATTCTCGAATCGTGACCGACTGTCGCATTGCCGCCGATGTAGACATGATCGCCGATTTTAATATCAAGAGTGACATAGGTGTTGGCGCAGATTATACAGCCCTCACCCACGTTTATCCTCTCACGGCTGCAAACGCAGGACGGATCAATCAAAGTAGCAAATTTCACATCGGCAACGTTTTTGATCTTCTCGACAATTCTTTTTCTGATTTTCGCACTTCCTACTGCACAGATAAAATAAGCGTCGGGATATTTTGAAACTGCGGCTGTAGTTCCTATGACCTTGTAGCCTTCTATAAGCTGTCCCTGTACCTGTATATTATCGTCAATAAATCCGAGAATATTCCATTCGGGACTGACGGAATTGATTCTCTCCGCCGTCCATACGGTTTCACGTCCGAGACCGCCCGAACCGATTATTATAAGATCTTTCATAAACTACTCCCCTTTTTTTCTGAATATGGGTGCAAGCTCATTGAACAGCGTTGCCGCAAGAATGAGAAACGTTCCGATAAGCTGAACCGCGTCAAGCCTTTCGCCGAGAACAACTGCGGATAGAATTATTGCGGTTACAGGATCAATGTAGCTGAAAACAGCCGTTGTCTGAGCCGGAATTTTCTGCACAGAGGAAAAATAAATCATATATACAATACCCGTGTGGAATATGCCGACAATAAGCGTGAATATTACGGATCGCCTGTCGAAAACAAATTCCGTAACGTCCTCCGTCAGCAAGATATACGGTATCATCGTCACCGCCGCAGTCAGAAGCTGAACAAAGGTTGTCTCAATCGGAGATAAATTCCTTACAAACTTATTTATCATTATAACTGTACTGTAAAGAGCCGCAGCGGCAAGTCCGAGCAAAATACCCTTAGCACTTTTTGCCGAGCCGCTGACAACACCTGAGATAAGCACCGCTCCGACAACTGCGGCAAGAACACTTACGACATTTACAGCCGTCAGCTTCTCTTTTAGAAATATCGGCGACAGAACAACAACGATAACAGGTGCCATATAATAGCAGAGAGTTCCGACCGCAACGCCCGTAAATCTGTATGCTTCAAAAAGGCAGATCCAGTTAAAAGCCATTGCAATACCCGACGGGATAAGAAGCTTCAGGTTTTTTAAAACAGCATTTTTATCCAGGCCGTGTCCGCTTACAAGCATAAACAAGGCGATGAATATACTTCCTATCAAGGCTCTTGCAAAGGAAATGAACGACGACGGAAAACCGATGTTTTTTACAAACAGCCCTATCGTTCCGAAGACGAGCATTGCCGCCGCCATCAGAATTTTATCCTTATTATTTGAGTGTGACAATACTTACTCCGTCCTCTCCCTCTCCGTATGTGCCGAGACGGGAGGTTTTAACAAACTTTGATTTTTTCAGATAATCTCTTACCGCCGAGCGCAGAACACCCGTACCCTTGCCGTGAATAACGGTAAACTCGTTTATTCCCATTCTTAAAGCGTGGTCAATGTAGCGGTCAAGCTCAAGCAAGCCCTCATCAACCGTCATTCCTCTGAGATCAACGCTGGTTTTAGCCTCCATATTCATACGGCTTTCCATTCGCCCTGTTGCGGCGGAGCGCTTCTTTTCAACATTCTTTTTATTCTCAATAAGGCGAAGGTTTTCTTCCTTGACTCTTGTTTTCATCGTACCCATCTGTACGGTAACAAGACCTTTTTTATCTTTCAGAGTAACAACCGTCGCTTCGTTTCCGATGTCGGCAATAAGAACGCTGTCACCGATTTTAAGCGGTCGGGGCAGAACATAATCCTCATCTGCTCCGAGCGAAACTATCGGATCAGAGGCGGAGTCAATGGCATTGAGATCTTTTTTGATAACCGCTCTCGCCCGTCTTGCCATCTCGGCGGCGTTCTTTTCCTTAGCCTGCTGTTTCTTGAGCATTTCAAGGTCGTTGAGGAGCTGATAAGCCTCACGCTTCGCCTGCTCCGTTATTCTCATCGCCTGCCCTTTGGCGTTTTCAAGCTCTTTCTGACGGAGGGTTTCGATCTCCGCCTTTAATTTTTCAGCCTTTTCAAGCTCTCTGTCCGCCTGTTCACGGATCCTGCGAGCCTCCTCCTGCTCCTTTTCCATCTTTGCACGGCTCTGTTCAAGCCTGTCCACAACATCCTCGAAGCGAACGTTTTCGTTAGAAACAAGCTCCTGTGCGTGCTCGATTATATCATCGCTGATACCGAGCCTTTTCGAGATAGCAAAAGCATTTGACCGTCCGGGAATACCGATCAGAAGCCTATATGTAGGCTTGAGCGACTGAACGTCAAATTCACAGCTTCCGTTAATTACGCCGCGGGTTTGCAGAGCGTAGGATTTAAGCTCGGCATAGTGTGTTGTTGCCGCTATCTTTGCTCCCTGATTTCTAAGCTGTTCAAGTATCGAAACGGCAAGAGCCGCACCCTCAATCGGATCTGTACCTGCGCCGAGCTCATCAATCAGTACAAGGCTTTTATCGTCCGCTTCTTGGAGAATTGAGACTATCTTCGTCATATGTGACGAGAAAGTTGAAAGCGACTGTTCGATGCTCTGCTCATCGCCGATATCTGCAAGCACACGGTCAAAAACGGAAATCCTGCTCCTGTCGTCCACAGGAAGCATAAGACCGCACATAGCCATCAGCGAAAGCAGACCGATCGTCTTTATCGAAACGGTCTTGCCGCCTGTGTTCGGACCTGTAATAACTATCGTATCAAAGTCGCTTCCGAGTCTTATATCTACGGGAACGACCTTGTTTTTGTCAATCAGCGGATGCCTTGCACGGCGCAGTTCGATTATCCCCTCATTGTTTATCTGAGGAACGCTCGCCCTCATTGCGTAGGCAAGCTGTGCCTTTGCAAAGATAAGATTGAGCTCAACCGCACATTCGTAGCTACTCTTTATCGAATTTGCGAAGCTGCCGACATTTGCGGAAAGCTCGGAGAGGATGCGGTCAATCTCGTCCTCCTCCTTGTTTTTCAGGAGCTTGATCTGATTGTTAGCCTCGACAATCGGCATCGGCTCGATGAAAACGGTCGCTCCGCTCGACGAGGTGTCATGGACAAGTCCGGGAACCTCGGAGCGGTATTCGTTCCTTACGGGGATAACATAACGTCCGTTTCGCATTGTAATAATATTATCCTGAAGATATTTTGAATGTTCGGAATTGTGGGTATATTTACCGAGCTGTTCCCTGACCTTTGACTCCTGAGCACGTATTTTCCGCCTGATATCGGCTAAAGTAGGCGAAGCGTTGTCCGCAACCTCGTCCTCGGAGAGAATTGAGGTTGTAATTGAGTCCTCAAGAAATTTGTTCGGAACAAGTGCGTTGAAATAGATATCAAGCACGGTTTCCACGCCCTCGTTCGTGCTTCGCCACTGCGAAATCGTCCTTATAACGTGAAGCACGGAGGCAACATTCAGAAGCTCCTTGAGGCTGAGCGTACTGCCTGCGTCAGCCCGGTAAAGAGCGTTGTTTACATTTATCAGACCGCCGAAAGCAGGGCCTCCGAAACGGGCAAGGAGCATATGGGCGTCCCTCGTCTGATTCATCAGAGCCTGTGCCGATGCAAGGTCGGTCTGCGGTTCAAGGCTCAGAGCGGCAAGCCGTGCGTCCTCGCAGGAGGTGTGCCGGCTGAGCAGTTCGAGTACCTTGTCAAGTTCGAGCGCAATATGATGTCTGTCCATTTCGCTCATCCTTTCATAACTTTATAAAAATCCAGAGTTTTAAATCTTTTTGAAGTCTGCGACAAAAGAAACTGTTCCGTCACCGAGCTTAAAAGCTCCGTGTTTTCTTCGCCGAGGTTGAAAGAAAACAGCTTATCGTCCTCGCTGTAACAGATGTGTCTCATAGCCCTGAGCACACCGGCAGGAAGCATTATTCCCGTGTGATTGTTACGGCATTTTCCGCAGAAAATTCTGCCCTCAACGGGGCTGAAAAGGAAATCTCCGTCATATTCCTCCTCACACTCTCCGCAGACAACAAGATCCGGCATATATCCAGCCAGACACAGCAATCTCAGCTCGACAATCGCCTTGAGCATCGGCTGAGGTCTTTTTTTATTCATCAACATATGTAAGGCGTTGAGGATAAGGCGGAGAAATTCGTCCGCATCGTCCTCAACGGGAGCAAGCTCGCCCGAAAGCTCGCAGAAATACTGAGCAAGCGAGAGAGCCTCAATGTCGTTTCTCAGGTCAAAGAAAATCTCCTTTGGTTGAGCCTCGTCAACGGAGTAAGCGTCCCTGCCCCTGTAAATGACATAGCTGCCATAAGCAAAGAGCTGGGTTGCGCTCTGTGAACGGCTTTTTATCCTCTTTGCGCCTCTTACAAAGGCTCTTATAACTCCGTGGTCACGGGTAAGCAGAGTCACCAGACGGTCGTCCTCCCCCGTCTGCTGTTCCCTGATTATCAATCCGTCCGTCCGAAACTTCATCTGTGTTCTCCTGTACCGAAATATGCTTGTATTGCAAGTAATCGCAGATCTTTCCGCTCGATGCAAATTTATCCCATGCGGCAAGATCCTTATAACTGTTTTTCATATATATTGATCCCTCCAAATAAAGTATTTGCAGGGATCAGATGATTATTATTTTTTACAAAGGTAAAATAAGTCTGCAATCAGTCCAAACCGAAATTGTGGATCAATCCCTCACGGTTGCGCCATCCCTCTTTGACCTTAACCCAACAGCGGAGATTGATATGACATTGAAAGAATTTTTCCATATCCTCCCTCGCCCTGGTGGATATGCGTTTGAGCATTGCTCCGTTTTTTCCGATTATAATGCCCTTGTGGCTGTCCTTTTCACAGTAAATAACAGCCTCGATATCCATAATGTCGGAGTCCTCACGTTCACGCATTTTTTCAATGCTGACGGCAACTCCGTGCGGAATTTCCCTGTCAAGATTTCTCAGGATCTTTTCACGGATCATCTCCGCCGCAATCACACGTTCGGGCTGATCGGTCAGCGTGTCCTCGGGGAAGAAAAACACGCTTTCCTCGGCAAGCTTTTTCAATTCGTCCAGAAGCTCGTCCGTGTTTATACCCCTGAGTGCGGAGATCGGAACTATCGCTTCAAAATCATAGACCTTGGAAAGTTCAAGTATTCTTGCCATCAGCACTTCTTTATCGGGGAGAGTATCGACCTTGTTTATCGCAAGGATAACGGGCATTTTCAGCTTCCTGAATTTTTCAATCAGCTCAAGCTCGGCAGGTCTCAGCTCGCCCTCGGGTTCAACAACGAAAAGGCAGGCGTCAACTCCCGAAACGCTGTCGGAAACGGCCTGTACCATCTTTTCGCCGAGCTTCGTCCTAGGTCTGTGAAAGCCGGGAGTGTCGGTAAAAACAAGCTGAGTGTCGCCCTCTGTAAGCACACCCATAATCTTTGTTCTGGTGGTCTGAGGCTTTTCCGAAACGATCGCAATCTTCTGTCCCAAAAGTCGGTTAAGGATTGACGATTTGCCGACATTCGGACAGCCTACAATGGCAATAAATGCGGTTTTGGTCATCAGTTTTCCTCCGTGTAGTAGCTGTCGTTTCGCTTGAGTCCGAGCTGTGTGAGAACAGCCTCTTCCTTTTCACGCATACGGACTCTTTCAAGTCCCTCGGCCTCATGATCGTAGCCGAGAAGATGAAGCATTGAGTGTACCGTGAGGAAAGCTATCTCACGCTGGAGAGTGTGACCGTAAAGCTCAGCCTGCATAACTGCGTGCTGCATCGAGATAACAATATCACCGAGAATCTTTGCGCCCGTGTCGTGATTTATGTCATATACGCCATTCTCACCGAGCGGAAAAGACAGCACGTCCGTACTGCGGTCAACATGTCTGTATTCACGGTTGAGCTCATGGATAATCTCATCGTCAACAAAGCGCACGCTTATCTCCGCCGAGCCTTCAAAATGCTCGTTGATAAGCACGGCATTACAGCAGCGGCGAATGAGCATCCTAACGCCTGTCGGTATTTTAATTTCCTTTTGGTCGTTTGTAATTATAACCTTTATTTTATCAGTCATCGTCTTTTCTTTGCCTCCTCATATTTTTCGTACGCCCTTATGATATCCTGCACTAATTTGTGACGTACAACATCCTTCTCTGAAAATCTGACTGTTTTGATATCTTCAACATTTTTGAGTATCTTTGTAATCTCGACAAGTCCCGAACGCTTTCCGTCGGGCAAGTCGATCTGAGTAATATCGCCCGTGACAACCATCTTTGAGTTAAAGCCGAGTCGGGTAAGGAACATTTTCATCTGCTCGGTGGTCGTGTTCTGAGCCTCGTCAAGAATAATAAAGCTGTCGTCAAGGGTACGTCCTCTCATATAAGCAAGAGGCGCAACCTCAATATTTCCTCTCTCCTGATAACGCTGAAAATTTTCCGCTCCGAGCATATCGAAAAGTGCGTCGTACAGCGGACGCAGATACGGATCGACCTTCTGCTGAAGATCGCCGGGCAGGAAACCGAGCTTCTCGCCTGCCTCGACCGCAGGACGGGTGAGGATAATCCTGTTGACCTCCTTGGCTCTGAAAGCGCTGACAGCCATCGCAACGGCAAGATAGGTTTTACCCGTTCCGGCAGGACCTACGCCGATGACGATTGTATTGTCCCTGATCGCCTGAACGTATTTTTCCTGACCGAGGGTTTTGGGCTTGACCGGTCTGCCCTTTGTCGTCATGCATATGCAGTCACCGTTCATGCCCTTGAGCTGATCCTCGTCGCCCTCGTCAACAAGCGAGGTGACATAACGCACATTCTGCTCGTTAAGCGATTCGCCTTTATTTATAAGATCAAGCAGTCCGTTTACGGCTCTGACAGCAAGGGAAACATTTTCCGCTTCTCCGCTGATTTTCATCTCGGCGCCCCGACACACGACGGATACCCCGTACTTCTTCTCTATGTACTTGATATTCTCGTCAAAGCTGCCGAAAAGACTGACCGCCTGTTCCATTCGTTCAAAATTTATTACCTGTTCAAACAAACGATAACCTCCGCCTTTCGGTAATAATTTATAAATTATCAATAAAATTTTTTGCTCTTGTAAGTATTATAACATATAATAGCTGAAAAGTCACAGAATATATCTTTAAATTTAAACAGAATTTTATTCTAAAATTTGTGCAACTTGTCTACGCTGTCAATAATAATTGAATCTTGACGAAACAGAAAATTTTTGATATGATTTTATTGACAGAGGTGATAGGTCTTGAGCGATAAAAAAAACAATAATTCCGACAACGGATTTTTCACCGAAAAGATAACTATTCCGTGGCTTGTTGTCACTATTTTTTCGATGATATCTTTTCTGGCATTCCTGATATCAATGTTTTTCGGAAAATACACACCCATATTCTTTGCAATATTCATTCTTGCTATTGCTTCGGTTGTTCTGCTCGATGGAATACATAAGAAAAAAGAGAATTATATTTCGGGAAATCTTAACTTTATAATGGTTGTTCTGTGCATCATATGCGCAGTCATAGTTATCAATATGTGATCGGTTTCAATAGCAAAAAGCTATTATAATAAAAAAACGGGGGTTTTTAACAATGAAACAGACAGTAATCAAATCCGTAACTGCTTTGCTCTGCGTTATTGCCGTATGCGTATGCTCTACGCTTGCAATCGGCAAATACACAACGGCAATGGTTGATGTTGCGAAGCTCACACCGGCGGCTCCTGCGTCTTCGACAGGCACAGGTTCAAACGTTACAGGTGACGACACAACGCCGGCGGCGGACGATCAGTCAGCAGTACCGACAGACGACACCGCAGCTCCTGACACAAGCGATCCGGCAGCAGACGCAAGCGCAGACGCAGGTACAACCGACACCGGCTCATCTTCAACAGGCGGTTCGGCATCTGCAGGCAGCACTTCCGGAAGCTCAGCAGGCAGCACAGCGGCAGATCCCACAAAATACAGCAAAGCTCAGATCGTTGATTATTACAACAACGCTATCAAGAACACCGCAAAGGCCGCTAAGCTCACAGTTACAAAGACTGAGAATATTTCAATCGTTGTTGATACAATGAAGCCCGACAGCGACACGCTCAAGAAGATCATCAACGAAAATGTTCTTTCAAAATACGCTAAGCCGAGCACAGATTCCAAGTCCTTTACAAACGGTGTTGCTTCCGACAAGACAAAGGCAATCGACTATCTTCCCAAGTCAAGACTTGAGGCGGCAGGCGTTAAGACTGCAAGCATCGTTAAGAGCGGTTCAAACTACGTTGTAACGATTGTTACAATCGCCGAAAAGACAACACTTCAGAATCCCAAGGCAAAGTATGTTGAAGAGTGTGCTTCTCCCCTTGATCTTGCAAGCGTTGACCTCGGACCTATCAAAATCATTCAGGCTGATATGAACTATCCGGGAGTTACAATCAAGGCAACCGTAAACGCAAACGGCACTCTTGTTTCAAGCTCAATCGACCAGCCCCTCAACGGTACGGGTACAGCTAACGTAATCGGCCTCAAGCCGTCCGCAACCGTTCACGGCGCATGGACACAGAAGAATACATACAAGTATTGATTTCTGAATAACCTTATCCGACCTTTGATTTTCAAGGGTCGGATTTTTTTCGCTGATTAAAGTTTTATCAGATTTCATATGATAAAACTTTAAACCTTGAAGAAACTATGCAAGGCTTCCCCTTGAGGGGAAGCTCCGCCG
>JAXJRE010000152.1:0-2933 GCA_036310785.1 Acutalibacteraceae bacterium | reverse complement strand
GGAGCTTGAAGAAATTCAGGCGCAGAGCGTTGGTGACAACACAGAAGCTTGACAAGCTCATTGCCGCCGCCGCAAACATCGGATTGAGCTGCCAACCGAGCACGCCGATAAATACGCCTGCCGCCAAAGGAATACCGATAATGTTATAGATAAACGCCCAGAACAGATTTTCGTGAATGTTTCTCAGCGTTGCACGGCTCAAACGGATTGCCGCAAGAACATCGGAAAGTCGGCTTTTCATCAGAACGACATCTGCCGCATCAATCGCAACATCCGCACCTGCGCCGATCGCTATTCCGATATCTGCACTTGTCAGAGCAGGAGCGTCGTTGATACCGTCGCCGACCATAATGACATTTCCTTTTTTCTGCAATTCACGGATTACGCTCTCCTTGCCGTCGGGAAGCACACCGGCAATTACTTCATCAACACCTGCCCTCGCTCCGATCGCCCTTGCCGTGCGCTCGTTGTCGCCTGTCAGCATAACCACATTTATACCCATATTCTGCATTTCCTTAATCGCCTGCGGACTGTCCTCTTTGATAATATCCGCAACGGCAATAATACCGCAAAGCTCACCGTCACAGGCAAAGAACAACGGCGTTTTTCCTTCTTCCGAAAGCCGCTCGGATTTTTCTTTCATTTCATCAGGCACAGAAATTTGTCCGCCAATAAATTTATAACTGCCGCCAATCAGGATAGCACCGTCAAGCGATGCGGTAAGTCCGTTGCCCGGCAAGGCTTTGAACTGCTCAACATCATCAACCGCCAAACCCTCCTGCTCCGCTCTTTGATTGATTGCCCTTGCAAGCGGATGCTCGCTCTTTTTCTCCAGCGCATATGCAACGGACAAAAGCTCCTTTTCGCTTCTGCCGTTTGTCGGAATCATATCCGTAACGCTCGGCTCTCCACGGGTTATCGTTCCCGTCTTATCAAGCGCAACGATATGTGTTTTTCCCGTTTTCTCCAAAGAAACAGCCGTCTTGAAGAGAATACCGTTCTTTGCGCCCTTTCCGTTGCCGACCATTATGGCAACAGGAGTTGCAAGACCGAGCGCACACGGACAGCTTATCACCAATACGGATATGCCTCTTGCCAAAGCAAAGCCCACCGTCTGACCGGCGATAAGCCACGCAATAAGGGTTATCACCGCAATGACAATGACGGCAGGAACAAACACGCCCGAAACCTTGTCCGCAACCTTTGCAATGGGTGCTTTTGTTGCGGCGGCATCGCTGACCATCTGAATAATCTGCGAAAGTGTGGTATCCTCGCCTACTCTTGTCGCTTCACAGCGGATAAAGCCCGACCGATTCAGCGTTCCGGCTGAAACCGTACTGCCGACCGTTTTGTCAACAGGTATGCTCTCACCTGTCAGCGTGGATTCATCTACTGCGCTGTTTCCCTCAATTACGATTCCGTCCACAGGGATATTTTCACCCGGTCGCACGACAAAGACATCACCCTTTACCACCTGCTCAATCGGCACGGTAATTTCTGCACCGTTCCTGTCGAGCATGGCTGTCTTGGGAGCAAGCTTCATCAGACCTTTCAGAGCGTCTGTCGTTTTACCTTTCGAGCGTGCCTCAAGCATCTTGCCGAGAGTTATCAGCGCAAGTATCATTGCGGCGGATTCAAAATAAAACTCGTGCATATAGGACATCACGGCTTCCGCATTGCCCTTGACCTGAGCGTCAGTCATTGCAAAAAGCGCAAAGGTGCTGTAAACAAATGCCGCCATTGAGCCTAACGCAACCAATGCGTCCATGTTCGGCGCACGGTGGAGCAAGCTCTTAAATCCGCTGATAAAAAACTTCTGATTGATAACCATGATCGCAACCGTCAGCAAGAGCTGTAAAAGCCCCATTGCCACATGGTTGTTATCGAAGAAAGACGGCAGAGGCCAGCCCCACATCATATGCCCCATAGAAACATACATAAGAACAATCAAAAAGCCGAGAGAGGCAATAAGCCGCTTTTTAAGCGCAGGAGTTTCCCTGTCCTTCAGTGTTTCTTCATCGGCAGACGACCGTGCGCTTCGCTCTTTATTACCTTTTTTCAGCGTGGCTTCATACCCTGCGTCACGAACTGCTGCAATTATCTCCTCCGAGCCGGCAGTACCCTCAACTCCCATGGAATTGGTAAGCAGGCTGACCGAACAGGAGGTTACACCTTTCACGCCCGAAACCGCTTTTTCCACACGGGCGGTGCAGGCGGCGCAGCTCATACCGTTTACTGAATATTGCTCCATAGTTTATTTGTAACACCTCCTTATTTCATCAGCTTTTGCAGAGTCACCACTAACTCGTCAATCACTTCGTCCTTGCCGTCACGGATATCACGGGCAACACAGCCTCGGATATGACTTGCCAACAGCTCCTTGTTAAAGGAATTTACCGCCGCATTCACAGCGGCGGACTGAATTAGAATATCCGCACAGTAAGCGTCTTTTTCCACCATTCCCCGAATCCCGCGGATCTGTCCCTCAATCCGGTTAAGGCGGTTAATCAGCTTTTTGCGTTCTTCCTCGGAACGCTCCGTCGTTTTTCCGCAGCAACCGCATAGTTCTTTATCAGACATCAATATCATCCTTTCATACCCCAACGGGGTATTTTTATTATATACCCTTATGGGGTATATGTCAACAGAAAAACTGCCTATTCTCAGATTTTTTAGATTTACAATATATGTTTTACAAAAAAGAAGTTTTTGTAAAGACAAATCATAACGTGAGATTTGCCTTTTACATTTGCGAAGCCAATATTTCATAGCGTCAGCTATTTCATATCCGCAGGATATTTCGCTCGCCATAGGCGAATTTCATTGAAAAAAGCACTTCTTCAGAGTCGCACTCTAAAGGACAGTCTGGAAACAGGTTGCGGTGTAGCCCGTTAGGGCTACGCCGTTTTCCTTATTTCAAGCGGTTTTTAGGG
>JAXJRE010000151.1:0-2530 GCA_036310785.1 Acutalibacteraceae bacterium | reverse complement strand
CTGCTGATGGGCGCAGGTGCGGCGGCAATGCTCAACGCTCTTAAAAAGCTTGCGAGAATTAACGATGACATACATCTACTTTCCCCTGCGATAATCGAGCCTGTTCAGGAGCTTAAAGTGAAATATATGGGCAACCACAATCCGAGACTTCACGTTGACGAGGTGCTTATCGCTCTCTCCGTTTCGGCGGCGACAAATCCTTTTGCCAAGCTCGCTTTACAGCAAATTCCGAAGCTCAGAGGCATGGAGGCACACGCAACCGTAATCCTCAAGGAGCAGGACGAGTCCGTGTTCAAAAAATTCGGAATAAACATAACCTGCGAACCGCAGTATCAGACAAAAAAGCTTTATCATAAGTAAGGAGATTTAATCATGGGTAAAATAGTTGCAATCGGCGGCGGACGCTACGACGACGGCGAAATCATCAACATCTTTGAATACATCGTTTCCCTTGCGGAGAAGAAAAATCCGAAAGTCCTTTTCATTCCCACGGCAGGACACGACGATATCAACGGCGATGAGCACATCCGGCTCGGTTTTGAAAAATTCGGCTGTGAATTTGACGTTCTTTTCCTCACGGACGAGAAGAGAACCGTCACCGATATCCGTTCCGTGATTATGTCGGCAGACATCATTTACGTCGGCGGCGGAAACGTTGAATTTATGATGGATACCTGGAAAAAGACGGGAGCGGACAAGGCTCTTGTCGAGGCATACAAGGCAGGCAAGGTTATGTCCGGTTACAGCGCAGGTGCTGTCTGCTGGTTTGATGTGGGCTATGACGACTGCGGACCCGATCACACTTTTATGTTCTGCGACTGTCTCGGTATTCTCCCCTACTGCGCTTGCCCTCACTTTGAGTCGGACTGGTGGCAGTCCTTTAAGACGGCTATCAAGACACGCCCCGAACAGGGACTTGCGATTGAAAACGGAGCGGCTTTGATTTTTGTTGACGGTCTTTTGGGCACGATCAGAGGAAACGACGGCGGCGAAGTCTGGATTCTTGACAAAGACAGCGAGCTGAATATCAGCAGTATTGCCGATAAATTCAACAGAAGATCCTAACTGTCCATTGACTTTATTGTGTCATTATGATAAAATAACAAAAAAATATGGAGGTTTTTCCAATGAAAAAAGTTATTTCAATTCTTTTGGCTGTTGTGATGCTTTTCTCCTGCGCAGTTTTCTCGTCGGCGAAATCAGGCACAACGCTTCAGTTTGACGAGAACGGTCAGTTCAAGATCCTTGTTCTTGCCGATATTCAGTCCGGCTATCCCGTCGGTGAAGCTCTCAAAGCATACATAGCCGAAGCTATCGACGCTTCCGAGCCTGATCTCGTTGTTTTCCTCGGTGACAATGTTATGGGCTCTGACGACAAGAGCGAGGAAAGATATTGGATGGGCTATGACGAGGTTCTCACGATATTGGAGGACAGAAACGTGCCTTTCACCCTTGTTTTCGGCAATCACGATGACGAATCCATGCCCACAATAACCAAGGAGGAAATGCTCAGAAAGTATCAGTCCTATGACGGATGTCTCGCATATGACGCAGATCCTTCGCTTCACGGCTGTGCAACTCACAATCTTCCCATCCTCAGCAGTGACGGCAGAAAGATCGCCTATAACCTCTGGATGTTCGACAGCGGAGATTATGTATTCAACGAGGACGGCTCAAAGAACGGCTATGACTGCGTTCGTGCCGATCAGATCGAATGGTACAAGGAAACAAGTGAAAAGCTTCAGACTCTCAACGGCGGTGATGTCGTTCCGTCAATGGCATTCCAGCATATCATCACTCAGGAAGCAACTCAGGCTGTTATGTTCTCACTTCCGTTCCAGCTCGGCGCAATCACGAGAAACTTCTCCGACGGAACATCGGCAACATTTCTTCCGAACTACTTTGCATTCGAGGGACTTCTCGGCGAGGCTCCGTGTCCGTCACTTGAGAACGAAGGTCAGTGGGATGCATTCGTTGAGCGTGGAGATGTTGTAGCTTGCTTCTTCGGTCACGACCACAAGAACAACTTCAGCGTAAATGTAAACGGAGTTGACGCAGTGAGCGTTCCGGGAACAACTTTCCGCTCATACAGAAGCGTAACCGAGCAGGGCGGTTTGCTTATCACGCTTGACGAAAGCGATCTTTCAAGCTACAGCACCGAAAATCTTTACACAAGCGATCTTGCTGTTAAAGAGGGTTCAAACATTCCGAATCATGAGGAGTCGGAATCGGTTATCAACTATAAGTTCAGAACCTTTGCACGTTTCCTTGCTCACGGCATCCTTGATGTCCTTAGAGCACTCTTCGGAAGAATCCCTGTTCCCTACGCAAAATAAATAAGTAAATAGTTTTTAAGCCGTATTCCTCCCCGCGAGTGAATACGGCTTTTGATTTGGTTATTTTTTGCAACGGTGATGTTCTATCAGACGATTAAGTTTCAAATTTCAATTAAATTTTCCGGCTCCCTTGTGTAAAGGTAACGAAGCGTCGCCACGGCGAGACGCTGTCAGCGAAGCTGACTGAGGGATTG
>JAXJRE010000150.1:0-8857 GCA_036310785.1 Acutalibacteraceae bacterium | reverse complement strand
TCGTCAAGCTCTTTCTGAAGCTTTTCCTCCTTGGATTCTTCCTTTGTCTCTTTCTCTTCCTTGACCTCTTTTTCTTCTTTAATTTCCTCTTCCTTTAACTCTTTATTCTCAGCTTTCTCGGCTGTTTCTTCACTGCTTTTCTTTTTTGCCAACAGTAATCATTCCTTTCAGTCTTCTTTGAGAACCTGGGAGAGTATCTTACCGACAATATCGGTCAGATATCTGACGCTCGGTATAAGTGTCGCATAGTCGATCCTCGTCGGTCCGATAATTCCGATCGAGCCGTGATTTTCTCCGCCGACATCGTACTGCGCCATAATCACGCTTGAATTTTCAAGCGGTTTAAACTTGTTTTCGCTGCCGATCCTGACATCAAGCTCCTTTTTGTTATCCGTCAGCACCCTGCTGAGCGGCTCACCTCTTCTGAGGAAATCCATAAGCTCATATGCCGTTGCGCCGTAATCGCCGTAATGGAAGATGTTCGACTGACCGCCTAACATAAGCGGAATTTCCATCGCCTCGTGTGCAAGCTCGGACACCGTGGATATAAGCGGTATCATCGTCAGCGCGTCGCCGCCCATTGAAGCGACGAGGGTTTGAAGCCTTGCAGTGTCGATCGAATCAAGCTCTGTTCCGATAAACGAGGTCTTTACAATATTGTAAAACTTCTCGATAACGGATGCGTTCAGGTCAACGTCACTTCGGCAAACCCTGCTTTTGATCATACCGTTCGAGGTGAGCAGAACAACCATTCCCGTCCTTGTTCCGACCGGGACAAATTCAACTCGCTTAACCTTGACGTTCTCGCCCGACGGCGCAGTTGACACCGCCGCACAGTTCGTCATTTCCGCAAGGAAATCGCTCGCCTTTTTAAGAATGTTTTCGGGGCTTGCGTTTTTGATTGAGACGCCTGCTTCGATCCTTCGTTTGACCGCTTCGTCAAGCTGCCGCACACCCATAAGGTGATCTACATAATAACGGTAGCCCTCATCGGTCGGGATCCTGCCCGCCGAGGTGTGAGGCTGTTCAAGCAGTCCCATAGCTGAAAGCTCAGCCATATCATTCCTGATCGTTGCGGAGGAAACCGCAATTTCGGGATCCTTCTGCAAAAGCTTCGATCCGACAGGCTCGCCCGTCTTTATATAGTGTTCAATAACAGCAGCAAGTATTTTTTCTTTTCTCTGACTGAGTTCCATTATCTCACCGCCTTTAGCACCGTTAGCACTCTTTGTTACTGAGTGCTAACTACATTTAATACTATACATCCGCCACCGCAATTTGTCAACACTTTAATTGTGAATTCTTTGTTAACATTTGCTGTTTTTGCCGTATTTAAACATTTCGGAATAATATGATTACCCTTTACGGTGTTTTTATTACCTTTACCGTCCAGATATTTCATATTGATTTTTTGATAATACCGTGATACAATCGGACTGTCAGGAGGTAATGACAATGATAAGAAAAATCATTAAAATAGATGAAAGCAAATGCAACGGCTGCGGAGCCTGTGTTTCCGCCTGCCACGAGGGTGCGATCGGTCTTGTCAACGGCAAGGCAAAGCTTATGAGGGACGATTTCTGCGACGGACTCGGCGACTGTCTGCCGACCTGCCCGACCGGAGCGATCACCTTTGAGGAAAGAGAAGCCGCCGATTACAACGAGGCGGCAGTCCTTGCAAGCAAGGCAAAGCACACAGCGCACAGCGGCGGCTGTCCGGGATCAAAACTGCAAAGAATAACTCATTCAAGCGACAGCAAAACCGATGTCAGAGCCGAAAGCCGGCTTTCTCAGTGGCCTGTTCAGATAAAGCTTGTTCCCGTAAATGCGCCGTACTTCGACTCGGCAGACCTGCTTATAGCCGCCGACTGCACGGCGTTCGCCTACGGCAATTTCCACAACGATTTTATAAAGGATAAAATTACGCTTATCGGCTGTCCCAAGCTTGACAGCACGGATTATTCCGAAAAGCTGACGGCGATACTTTCGCTCAACGATATAAAGAGCGTAACCGTTGTGCGTATGAGCGTACCCTGCTGCGGCGGAATTAACACAGCCGCTCAAAAAGCTATTGAAGCAAGCGGTAAAAAAATACCTTTTAAGACTGTGGTAATAACAACTGACGGCAAGGTACTTGACAATTAAATAACAAGGTGTTAGAATAGATTGCAACGAGATTGATACGGGAGCTTCTGACACGTTGCGGCTCCCGAATACCGAGCATCAGTCCCTTTGCGGGAAATGCTCGGTTTTTATTATTTTCGGAGGTATCAGGAAAATGAAAACAGATGTTGTAATCGTCGGAGCAGGCCCTGCCGGTATTTTTACTGCCATTGAGATGCTTCGCAAGGGCACCAAGAAAAAGATTGTCATTGTCGAAAAAGGCCAGTCCGTCGAGAACAGGCATTGCCCCAAAGCAAAGACCAAGAAATGTGTGAACTGCAAGCCTTACTGCCACATTACAACCGGATTTTCCGGCGCAGGCGCATTCTCGGACGGCAAGCTGTCGCTGAGCTATGAGGTCGGCGGCGATCTGCCCAATCTTGTCGGAGAAAACCTCGTTCAGGAAACGATTAACTATGCCGACGGAATATATCTTGAATTCGGCGCAGACACTAAGGTTGAGGGTGTAGGAAACACAGAGGCGGTCAGAGATATCCGTACCCGTGCCATTCAGGCAGGACTAAAGCTTGTTGACTGCCCGATCCGTCATATGGGAACGGAAAAGGCTCAGGACATTTATCTTGCAATTGAGAAGTATCTCATTGAAAACGGAGTTGAAATCTTTTTCGGCTACGAATGTTCAAACATTATTCTCAACGGTAAAAAATGCGAGGGCATTTACGTTTCCAACAACAAAGGCGTTGATATGGAGATCTACGCCGACCATACGATAATCGCAACGGGACGCAGAGGCGCAGAGTGGCTTGAAAAAATCTGCGGTGAGCACGATATCGCCCACCTGCCCGGAACGGTTGACATCGGCGTTCGCGTTGAGGTCAGGAATGAGGTTATCGAAAAGGTCAACGATGTTCTCTACGAATCGAAGCTCATCGGATATCCGAGACCGTTCAAAAACAAGGTAAGAACATTCTGTCAGAATCCCGGCGGCTTCGTAAGCCAGGAGAACTACGACAACAACCTTGCAGTTGTCAACGGCCACTCGTACAAGGAGCTTAAATCCGACAACACAAACCTTGCGATCCTCTGCTCACACAATTTCTCATATCCGTTCAATCAGCCTATCGCCTACGCTCAGAAGGTCGGCGAGCTGACGAATATGCTCGGAACCGGACACATTCTCGTCCAGCGTTTCGGCGACATTCTTGACGGCAAGAGAACCTGGGAAAAGGAGCTTTCGCAGTCCAACCTCAAGCCCACTCTTCCCGATGCGGTCGCAGGTGATATCACAGCCGCCATGCCTTACAGAGCGATGACAAACATCATCAACTTCATTCAGGCTGTGGATCACGTTGCTCCCGGCTTTGCATCATACGAAACCCTGCTTTACTCCCCCGAGCTGAAATTCTACAGCAACAGAGTAAAGATGGACGAACATTTCAACACCAATGTTGATGGACTTCACTGTCTCGGCGATTCAAGCGGATGGACGAGAGGTCTTATGATGGCGTCCGTAATGGGCGTTCTTATGGGCAGAGAAATATATTGATTTATAACGGAGGAGGAAATGTAATGAAGGTTACTCTCAACCCCGACGAGGAGATCGTCAAGGTCGTCAAAGAGGGACTGGAGCGCACGGGCGGCTACTGCCCCTGCCGCAGAGAACGCACACCCGAAAATCTGTGTATGTGCGAGGAATTTAAAAAGCAGATCCAAGATCCGGATTTTGAAGGCTTTTGCCACTGTATGCTTTATTATAAATCAAAGGACTAAGGAGGTCATAATTATGGCTGAAGTTAAGATTACAAAAGATAATTTTACATCCGAGGTACTCAAGTGCGATGTGCCCGTTCTGCTTGATTTCTGGGCGGAATGGTGCGGCCCGTGCCGTATGCTCTCCCCGACCGTTGAGGAAATAGCCGAAGAATACGACGGAAAGGTAAAGGTCGGCAAAGTCAATGTTGACGAAGAGCCTGAGCTTTCCTCGGTGTTCAATGTTTCAAGTATTCCCCTGCTCGTCGTTCTCGACCACGGCAAGGCAGTCAAATCTTCATTGGGATATGTTCCCAAAGAGAAGGTACTTGAACTGCTCGATTTATAAAATATTTATTTGAGAAAAACGGCAGCCTGCGCTTCATGCACGGACTGCCGTCTTTTTATTTACTGTATGTGTGTTTGTCAAACTGCTGTTTAAAGTATTCGTCAACGAGAACCGAAATGTTGTCGGTGTTGTCAACCATATCTTTGTAAAAATCCTGAGAAAAGGTCTGCGGATTGTGGTCGAAGCTCAGCAGCTCCTCCGGAGCTTTTTCTTCCGTGATTTTATCTTTTATCTTTAGAGTTCCGTTTTCAACAAGCTCGGTAAAATACTTTTCCGAAAGCTCGCCAGGATCTTTTTCAAGGTCGGTCACACTCTGAACATTTTCGTTCGGAACGGACTTTTTGTTTTTTTCGGATTCGATAATGCCTGCCATAACGGCCTTTCGGGTTCTCATCTCCTTGATGTATTCCGCATTTACACGCTCTCTGTGGTAATAAAACGGAATAAACACGGCGCACGAAACGATCTGCACCACAAGACACTTTACCAAAAGCCACTTGTCGGGAAGTCGGTCAGGTGAAAGATAAATCCAGTTTAACACAAAGCTGTTGACAAAGCTGTCGGCAATCGCCATCCATATCGAGCCGTTTACACGGTAGAAATATCCCCATTTCAGCGAGCCGATGAATACTGCCGCAACGGACGCAGATATTGAAATAACCATATCAATCCGACTTATTCCGCTGAATTCACCGTTCAGTAACATTCCCGTCACGGGAATCATAAACAATAGAGTCAGCAAAGCGGCTTGAATGATGTTCGCCTTTTTCTTGCCTGTTTTCCTATATATCTGATTAAGCAGGAAGCTCCTGAACAGCTCCTTGAAGATCACGGTCAGCAAAAGTCCGGCGGCATATGCCGAAACCAGCACCGCAACAGGATATTCCGTGCCGTTCGGAGGCAGGAAGAAAAGACGTGCGTCCGCATAAAAGCCCTTTATTTTAAAGTAAATCAGCTCAACAACGTAAACCGAGGCAAGCGACACAACCGAAAAAAAGACGCCGTAAAGCAGTTCAAAATACCAGCCGTAGCTGTCAAGACATCTTCTTTTTATATTGAAATGCAGAGCCTTTGCTGCAACAAGAATAATAATTATCCCCGTAATTCTCGCAAACGTCGTATCGGCTAAAACCGTCTTATTACTCTTAATAATAAAAACGTCGATTATCTGCATAACAAAAATTGCAAGGACCGCAATTACCGTTACTTTAATTTTTTTATCACTTTTACTTTCCATCATTTTCTCTCAATTCATTTCAGTTTTTCGATCTCGTCGATCCAGATTCTGTATGATGCGTCGCTCGGCATTCTCCAGTCCCCTCTCGGAGAAAGGCAGACGCTTCCTATCTTAACTCCGCCAGGCAGACAGCTTCTCTTGAACTGCTGAGTGAAAAATCTCTTGTAGAAAACCTCAAGCCATTTGAGGATCGTTTCGTTGTCAAAGTCCTCCTTAAATGCTTTTTTCGCAAGGAAGAATATCTTCGACGGCGAGAAGCCGAAACGAAGCAGATAGTAGAGGAAGAAATCGTGCAGAGCATAAGGTCCGATGATCTCCTCGGTCTCCTGCTGAATGTTTCCGTCCGCATCGGGCGGAAGAAGCTCGGGACTGATCGGAGTGTCAATAATATCCTCAAGCACACGGGTGCTTTCAGGGAAAATGTTGTAATCGATAAGAGCCGAAATCATCCAGCGCACAAGAGTTTTCGGCACACCGCAGTTCACTCCGTACATACTCATATGATCCGCATTGTAGGTACACCAGCCGAGGGCAAGCTCGCTGAGATCGCCCGTTCCGACGACAAAGCCGCCGATCTTGCAGGCATAGTCCATAAGCACCTGAGTTCTCTCACGAGCCTGAATATTTTCATAGGTCACGTCGAACTGATCCGTTGGATGTCCTATATCACGGCAATGCAGAGTACAGGCTTCTTTAATATCTATCTCCATGGCGTGAACGCCGAGAGTCTGCATAAGCTCCCACGCATTTGAATGTGTCCGCTTTGTCGTACCGAAGCAAGGCAGAGTGATTGCGACAACATCGCTCGGATCATGTCCGAGCTGACGTGCAGTCTCCGCACAGACAAGCAGGGCAAGCGTCGAATCAAGTCCGCCCGAAACGCCGAGCACCATTTTTCCGCCGATCTTTGAAGCCCTCTTTTTAAGTCCTGCAACCTGCATACGGAAGATATCCATACAGCGTTCGATCCTGTCTTTTTTCGCTGACGGGACGAACGGAAGCTTCTTTATTTCATAAAGCTCTCCGTCGCTTTCAAGCTTCAGATTCTTTTTGATTTCGACAAAATCCTTGCCTTCAAGATAAAGTGCCGCCGAATCGCCGAAGGTCTTGTTTTCGGCTCTGTCGGCTCTTATCTTGCCGAGATCAACGTCGTGCTTTATAGAATAACCGCCGTCGATCAGGCTGTCGTTCTGACAGAGGACTCCGCCGTTTTCGCATATCAGCGAATGTCCCGAAAAGATAAGGTCTGTTGTGGATTCCGTCTTTCCTGCGCTTGCGTAAGCATAGGCACATATGCTCCTTGCCGACTGCTGAGAGACAAGCTCCGTCCTGTATTTGCGCTTCATTATCGTTTCATTGGAGGCGGAAAGATTGAGTATAACCTCCGCTCCGGCGAGAGTCAGGAGAGTTGACGGAGGCAGAGGTGCCCAGAGATCCTCGCAGATCTCAACTCCTACCTTCACTCCCGAATAGTTGAATATCAGATTGTTGCCGACAGGGATATCGTAATCCCCGTCCAAGCCAAGCTCGTCCGAGCTGACGAATGAAACCTTTAGCTCTGCGGCAGAGCTGAACCAACGCTTTTCATAGTATTCGTTATAGGTGGGAATAAAGGTCTTGACGGCAATTCCGTCCACCCTGCCGTGAGACATCATAACGGCGCAGTTATAAAGCTGGCCGCCGATGACAAGAGGTGCACCGACAGCTACTGCGGAATCGATATCATTTGTCGTATTTGCAATCTGTCTTAAACCGTGCTTTGCGCCGTCGATAAGCGTTTTCTGAAAAAACAAATCGGCGCAGGTATATCCCGTAACGCTCAGCTCGGGAAAAACAATAATATCTGCGTCCTTGTTTATATCAATATATTTAATTATCTCCTGCGTGTTAAACTCCGTATTGCCGACCTCGACATCGGGAACGGCACACGCCAATCTGATAAAATCGAACATAGTTTATCACCTTATACTTTCTTATCTGTTTTATTATATCATAAATTTACAAAGTGTCAAACATCTTGTAATAAATGTTACATTTTAGTTATTATGAATATTTTTATTGAAATCGGCACCGAAATATGATAAATTATATGTAATATATACAATAATCGAATTTTTTCGGAGGAGGTAAAAAATAATGCAAAAATATTTAAAAACCAAGGAGCTTCGCATCGGCTCAAAGAAATTCACAATACCGACCGAAGCGCTGTCCTACGGCATCGGACTTTTCGGCATCGCCCTGCTTTCAGGCTGGGTGCCCGAATATGCAAAAACATACTTTGCCGATTTTGCGTTCAAGGCTCAGAACTTCAATTCCGACGCTCTTGCGACGCTCATTTCCACGGTGTTCCTTGTCGCAGGCTTTGTCGGCGCGGCAGCGGAAATCATCATAGGCGTTCTCGTTGACAAAACAAAATCAAAAAGAGGTAAAATCCACCCGTGGCTTCTCTACGGAGCTTTGCCGCTCGGCATAATTTCTATGCTCGTTTTTGTCGCTCCGAAAGCCTCAAGCTTTACTGCGGCAAGCATATGGATGTTTGCAATTTACTGCGCCTATGTAATGCTTCTCGTCTGTGTTGAAAGTCCGTCTAACTGCTTCGGTGCGGTTTGTACGCCCAACCCCGACGAGCGAAGCGACGCCATCTCCATCGCAGGCATAATGCGCTCGATCGGTCAGTCGGGCGGAATGGTTGTGCTGATCGTGGTAGGTCTTATAATGAAAGCCGTTATGGGCGAGGACGGTTTCAGAGCCGCCGAGGGCAGAGGTCTTGATCTTCAGATCTCAACCGCCGTATGTGTTGTCGGCTTCATTCTTTTCCTTGCCGTTATGCTCAAAAACACCAAGGAGAGGGTTCCCTACACGACCGAAAGAGTAAACCTTGCTCAGAGCCTTAAATTCGTTTTCACAAATAAAAATCTTCTTATGGTATCGCTTGCCAAGATTGCAGGCTTCGGCAGAGGCGTTTACGGCGCGGCAAGCCTTTACATTGCAATTTATCTTCTCGGCGATAAGGGACTCAAGCTCGGACTTCTTCTTCCGATGGGAATCGGTACGGCGGTCAGCATGCTTGCCGTCAAGAAGCTCATTAAAACGATCGGTACAAAGAACACCTTCATCGCCTGCAGTGCCTACGGTGCGGTTTCTTTCCTCCTGCTGTTCGGCGTTTCAATGCTTATCGGTTTCAGAAAAGAGCTTATTATTCCTTTCCTTATCATCAACTTCCTTGTCGGACTTCAGAACGGCAACACCAACCTCACTCCGAACGTTATGATTGCCGATTGCGTTGACGAGATCGAGCTTAAAACAGGCAAGCGTCAGGAAGGTCTGTGCTACGCAGGCTACGGACTTTTCTCCAAGATCGCTTCGGCTTTCACCACCTCGCTGGGTACATACCTTGT
>JAXJRE010000149.1:0-18191 GCA_036310785.1 Acutalibacteraceae bacterium | reverse complement strand
GGACCACATCCCGCTGAAGACGTAATCAAATGTCGTCCACCATCCGAGTGAGGATGCGCTAAGAGCAAAGATCGCAAACAGTGTCAGGAAAACGATATCGCCGTCGTAGAAAACAACAGCCTGACCGGGTGCGATCGCCCTCTGCGGCGTTTCAAAATCGACGCTGACGTTTCCGTTTTCAAGCGGTGTTATGACTGCGTCGGTCTCTTTCTGTCTGTACCTGACCTTTGCCTTGACCTTCATCGGCTCGGTCAGCTTTTCAATCGAAATAAAGTTCAGATCGGTCGCTTCAAGATGATCGGAAAAAAGATCGTCGTTTGAGCCGAGCACGACCTCGTTCTTGGCAAGATCCTTGCGGACAACGTAATACGGCGCTTTTGCGGCTATTCCGAGTCCCTTGCGCTGACCTATCGTGTAATTGATTATACCCTTGTGACGGGCGATAACATTGCCGTCACGGTCAACGAAGTTACCCTCCGTGAACTTGAAATCACACCATTTTTCAATGAACTTTGCATAGTCGCCGTCGGGCACAAAGCAGATGTCCTGACTGTCGTGCTTGTCGGCATTGACGAAGCCCTGAGCCTCGGCGATCTCTCTTGCCTCGTGCTTTGTCATTCTGCCGAGGGGGAAAAGTATGCGGCTGAGCTGATCCTGAGTCAGCGAATAAAGCACATAGCTTTGATCCTTGCTTTCGTCCGCCGCTTTTCTGAGAATCCAGCGCCCTTTTTCTTCATCGTATTCATTGATCGCATAGTGACCTGTCACAACGTAGTCAAACTGAAGCTCCCTCGCTCTGTGCATAAGCTGGTCGAACTTGATGTACCTGTTGCAGTCTATGCACGGATTGGGCGTTCTGCCGTTGCGGTATGCCTCGACAAAGCGTTCAATGACCTGCAATTTGAAATTATCGGTATAGTTGAAAACATAGTAGGGGATACCCAGCCTGTTCGCAACGCTTCTTGCGTCCTCAACATCGTCGAGTGAACAGCAGGTTTTTTCCTTTTTAACGCCGATGTCCTCATTGTTGTAGAGCTTCATCGTCACGCCGATCGCTTCATAGCCCTGCTGAGTGATTAAGTAAGCAACGACGGAGCTGTCAACTCCGCCGCTCATGGCGATCATAGCCTTTTTCATGGCTCAGCCCTCATGCCCGCAGCCCTCACAGCTTTCGCAGTTACTGCCGCAGTCGCTGCCGAAAACAGCGGGATCAAGCTCAAGTCCGTTTTTCTGATAATAGTCCTTGAGAGCCGCCTTGACAGCCTGTTCCGCAAGCACGGAGCAGTGAATCTTTGCCGGCGGAAGTCCGTCAAGAGCTTCAACAACAGCCTTGTTGCTGAGTTTGAGAGCGTCCTCAATCTTCTGTCCCTTTATCATTTCGGTAGCGATCGAGCTTGTCGCAATAGCCGAAGCACAGCCGAATGTGTTGAACTTAACGTCCTCGATCACACCGTCGTTGATCTTGAGGTACATTTTCATTATATCTCCGCACTTCGCATTGCCGACCTCGCCGATGCCGTCAGCGTCATCCATCTTGCCGAGGTTTCTCGGATTCTGGAAGTGATCCATTACCTTTTCACTGTACAGCATAGTATTCTTCTCCTTTCATTATCCTCTCCCAAACAGGGGACATATCACGGAGCATCGAAACGATCTTAGGAAGCTCCTCAATGATGTAATCAATTTCTTCTTCGGTGTTGTACTCGCACAGAGAAAGACGGAGCGAGCCGTGCGCTATCTCGTGCGGCAGACCGAGAGCCAAAAGAACGTGGCTCGGATCGAGAGAGCCTGAGGTGCAGGCAGAACCCGAAGAACCGCAGATTCCCTTGAGGTCGAGGTGAAGCAGAAGTGATTCTCCCTCAATGCCCTCAAAGCAGAAGCTTACATTGCCGGGCAGACGGGGAGAGCGTCCTCCGTTCACTCTTGAACGTGGGATCACCTCAAGGATTGTGTCAATAAGCTTGTCCCTGAGAGAGCTGACATAGGCAATGTTCTTGTCCATTTCGGCACAGCTCTTTTTGAGAGCCGCCGCCGTTGCAACGATAGCAGGGGTGTTTGTCGTTCCGGGACGCTTGTTTCTCTCCTGTGCGCCGCCCTGCATAAAGGTCATAAGAGGAATACCCTTGCGGCAGTAGAGAGCACCGATGCCCTTCGGACCGTGGAATTTATGTGATGAGAACGAGAGCATATCAATGTTCTGTTCCTTGACGTTGATCGGAAGATGACCGACCGCCTGAACAGCGTCGGTGTGGAAATAAACGCCTTTTTCCTTACAGATCGCACCGATCTCGGGAATCGGCTGAACTGTGCCGATCTCGTTGTTGGCATACATTATCGTGACAAGACAGGTGTCGTCCCTGAGAGCTTTTTTGAACTCGTCAAGGCGGACATATCCGTCCTCGTGAACATCAAGGTAGGTCACCTCGAAGCCCTCTTTTTCGAGCTTCATAAGAGTGTGAAGCACAGCGTGATGTTCAAATGTCGTTGAAATGATGTGCTTTTTGCCTTTCTTTTCGCCGAGCTTTGCGGCGTTCGTGATTGCCCAGTTATCCGCTTCTGTTCCGCCCGAGGTGAAGTAAATTTCGCTGACCTCTGCGCCGATAGCGTCGGCAATGTCACGTCTTGCCTGCAATACTGCGGCGGCAGCCTCCTGTCCCATATGATGCAGACTTGAAGCGTTGCCGTAGTTGTTCTTTAAACAATCCACCATTGCGTCAAGTGCTTCAGGGCAGAGAGCTGTTGTTGCAGCATTGTCTGCATAAACAGTTTTCATAAAATCGCCTGACTTTCTTTTTGTTTTCTTGGATTTAAACAAAGTTGAAAGCAATGACTAAATCCTGATAATGGTATTTTAACCATTCTGATAAATTATACTATAATTAAATAATTATTTCAACTTTCATCAGTTAGAATAAACTAAACGACGCAGTGTAAAAACTGTTGATTTTCACAAGGATTTGTAATAAAAGTGCGAAAATACCCCCGGTGCTTCCGGAGGTATTTTGAGAACAGCTTCAGCTTCTGTATTATCTCAATTATTGGAATTTTGCTCCTTGGGAATAAGCGAGTGATCGTACATAACCCTTGAATGATTGTTTAATAAAAGCTCTTTTCTGACTGTTTCGCCGGTCTCGTTGTCAATGACCAGACGGTAAATCTGAGAGATACGGAAATAGTCATCTCCCTCTTTTGCAAAGTGATGATTTTCTTCCACGAGCTCATAGCGGTATTTAAAAGGTCTTTCGCTTCTCAGCTCACCGCAAAGCTCGCCGTTTTCAATCCAAACAAGAATTTGAACGTCCTGATCCAGATTGTTTTTGAAACGGTAATCCACATTGTTATAAGAAACCGATGTTCCCGTACCGAACGGTACACGGCGTCTTTCGTCGGGGAACAGAGCGTCTGTGTGATGGTGAAGCTCAGTAACCTCAAGCGGCGAATTTAAAACGAGGAAATGCACCATATTAGCCATTTGGCAAAGTCCGCCGCCAACGGCAGCGCCGAGAGTGTTGTTGCCGATAGTCAGTCCGG
This sequence comes from Acutalibacteraceae bacterium, assembly GCA_036310785.1. GTDB lineage: Bacteria > Bacillota > Clostridia > Oscillospirales > Acutalibacteraceae > CAG-488. Next base: position 14,660 of record JAXJRE010000149.1, on the reverse strand, counting down.
GCTTGTAACCCTTTTTTGCGGTCGGTCTGCCCGAGGTTCGCCAAAAAGAAAAAGTCTCGCCCGGCTTGACGACAATACCGTTGATTTTCTCGCTTGAAAGACGGATGTTGGTAACCTTGTTTTCCTGAAGCTGAAGATCAACGCCATGAAGTCGTCTGATAAGTACGGACGAATGACATTTAACAATATTAGGCAGAGTATCGCCTTTTGTCTTTGCAATTTTTTCTTTGCTGAAAAGATCCTTGAAAAATCTGACAAGAATCTCCTTTTCGATAGAAATTTTGTAGCAAGTCGGACTGATTTCGCAAAACAACTTTCTTCCCATCTTTTTTCATCCTTCCGTGTGTGCGTTTTACAAAACTCATCGGGAAGTATTATAAATCAACAAAAATGTGTTGTCAATGAAATATTAAGTCAAATTAAGAATTATATCCTTTTGCAGTCAGCACCGCCGTACTGGGATATAATTATGCTTGCGTACTTGGGATTTGGTGTGGCGATTTTGACGGGATACTGTAATTTCTTTTCATAAACAAACATCAATAATTTCCCCCTATGTCCCACGGCCACGGATTTTTGAGCCATGATACGCCGGGGTCTGAATCTGAATAGAGCGGACCGAATTGCTCCTCAAATTCGGCAACGAGCTTCTCGTTCTGCTCCTCGTATTTTTTGTAAAGCGCAAGAGCGCTCAGATCGTCGGGATGTGTATCGAGATAGAGATGAAGCTCCCACATTGCGAACTGAACGGCGTCTATCTGTTTTAAAAGATGTGCTCTGTTCATCTCATACCACGGCCCTTGAACGGCTTGTCGAGGACGGAAAAGAGAGTACCTGCTTTAAGCGCCTGCATTTCATCGTAGGTCGTTGTGTCTGTCTGGAACGGGACATATGCCATTGCCACGACCGGGTTTTCGGGCAGGGCGGACGTAACGCCGGTCTGAATACCGGAAACGGCACAGCGATTGAAACCCATAGGCGCCTTTTGACGGCTGTCATATGGATAGTTATTCAATTTGATTAGCTCCTTTCGGCGGTCTGAAAAGACTGCCGTTTTTTTGGCGTTTGCCTATTAACAGGATATGCCGTAAGGCTGTGTTTGGCACAAACAAGAAAACAGAGCTGTCGCTCATCGCAACAGCTCCGCATATTATTTGGTTTACAGAACAACCTTGCCCGAAATCTCGTAAATAAAGTTGCCGCTTTTGAGCAGGGAAACAAGCTCGGCTTCGTTTTCGGGTAGGACGGCCGACCTTGTGGCGCAGAGATTGTCGTGTCCGATGTGGTGGTAGTCCGTTCCTGCCGTGGCGATCTTGCCGTGCTCGTCGGCATACCTCATTGCAAGAGCAACCCTTGAATTGTGGTTCGGGTGCATATTGAAAGCCTCAACGCCGTCAAGAAACTTTTCGAAGCCCCGTTCCATATCGTTTCTGAACGGGTGAGCCTGCAAAAGGAACATCCTGTCTGTCTTGAAATCCCTGACAAAATCCTCAAGAGTGCCGCTGATGTGGGAATACATTTCCTCAAGCTGATCAAGCTCAAAGCCGTAGAGCAGGTAGTCGTTGTCGTTCTCGTTGACAAATCTCAGCTCTGCGCCGAGATAAACCTTCATTCCGAGCTTTTTGCCTGTTTCTGCCGCCTTGAGAAAATCGTCACGGTATATTTTGAGAAACTCGTCCTTGTCTGGCTTCTCGTAGAAATGGTTGGTTATCGCAATTCCGTTGTAGCCTGCGTTGTGAAAGATCGTAATAACATCTTCGGGGTTTACCTGTGAGCATCTGCTGGCAGGCGAGGTGTGAGCGTGAAGCTCAAGTCTGTACGGAAATGCTTCCTTGATTTGTTTTTCTGCATCTTCTTTAATCATAAAATAACCCTCTCGCTAAATTTCATCAATCATTATTTTATATACAATATCTCCGATCTCGCTTGTTTTGAGATTGGCGATGTCGTCATACGGTATTACCTTTAAGACCTTCAGGTAAACGTCGGAATGACGCTTGAACATATTTTTGTTTGCCTCTCTTGTGTTCCGGACAACTGCCACAACTATCGGAACCTTGGCTTTCTTGGCAATCTTGAAGGCTCCGTATCTGAAAGGCAGAAGTGTGCCGGGATTTTTGTTGACATATCCCTCAGGGTAAATGCCCATCGCACAGACTCCGTTTTTGATGTTGTCTGCCGCCTTGTTTATTGCCTTGACCGCCTCACGGTCGTTTTCACGGTCAAGCCCGACGCATCCCGATTTTGCAAGATATTTTCCTGCGGCGAATACGCCGAAAAGCTCTTTCTTTGCGACAAAGGCAAGGTTTTTGTTCTCCAATGCCGTGATCGTTATTGCAGGATCGAAAACCGATATGTGGTTGGAAACGAGCAGAAATTTTCCGTCGTCGGGAACAAGCTCCGTACCCTCGGTATGAACACGGACTTTCGCTGTTTTTAAGAAAAGCTTCAGGCTTGAAAGCAGAACACGGCGGTAGGAATTGTGGATATTGTCGGTGTAATTCTCGTCCGTCGTGAACGAATACAGGCAGAAACCGATCAGATGAAGTATCAGAAAGCCGATGTATATTGCCGGCAAAAGCAAAAGCGGTTTCCATATATCGCCCCAGTCGGTTGCGAGCTTGCAGAAATACGTTATCAGGAGGTCTGTTATCACACTCAGAACAAAATAAACTCCTGCCATTCAAATCACTTCTTTACATTTCAGTCAGAAATAGCTTGAGCCGAAAAACGCAGGCTATACTGTCAAACATGAAACGCAGACGGCTTTCAGGCGTTCTGCTCGAATGCACCCGTGTAGAGCTGGTAATACTTGCCCTTCTGGGCGATCAGGCTGTCATGGTTGCCTCGCTCGATAATGCGTCCGTGTTCGAGAACCATTATAACATCTGAATTTTGAATTGTCGAGAGCCTGTGGGCAATTACGAATACCGTTCTGTCTTTCATCAGAGCGTCCATACCTTTTTGAACAATAACCTCTGTTCTCGTGTCTATGGAGGAGGTTGCCTCGTCAAGAATCATAACGGGAGGATCGGCAACCGCCGCCCTTGCAATCGCAAGGAGCTGTCGCTGTCCCTGAGAAAGGTTACCGCCGTTTGAGGTTAGCATGGTGTTATAATCGTCGGGGAGCATACGGATAAATTCATCCGCATTCGCAAGCTTTGCGGCGGCGATACATTCCTCGTCCGTCGCATCGAGCTTGCCGTAACGGATGTTCTCCATTACCGTGCCCGTGAAAAGGTTGGTTTCCTGAAGAACTATTCCGAGCGAATGACGCAGATCGTCCTTCTTAATCTTGTTTATATTGATGCCGTCATAGCGGATCTTGCCGTCCGCAACATCGTAAAACCTGTTGATAAGATTTGTTATGGTCGTTTTTCCTGCGCCCGTTGCGCCGACAAAAGCAACCTTCTGTCCCGGCTCGGCATAGAGAGTAATGTCGTGAAGAACAATCTTTTCGGGATTGTAGCCGAAGTCCATATTCTCCATACGCACATCGCCCATCAGCTTTGTATAGGTGACTGTGCCGTCCTCGTGAGGATGCTTCCATGCCCACGTGCCCGTTCTTTCCTTACATTCAACGAGCTTGCCGTCAACCTCCCTTGCGTTGACGAGCGTAACATAACCGTCATCGACCTCGGGCGTTTCGTCCATAAGCTCAAAAATTCTGTCCGCACCGGCAAGAGCCATAACAATGCTGTTGATGTGCTGAGAGATCTGACTGATGTTGTTGGTGAACTGGCGTGTCATATTGAGGAAAGGCACGACGACAGCAATGGTGAGTGCCTGACCTGACAGGGAGAGATTATGAACATTGGGGGAGAGAATGAGCAGACCGCCGATGAAAGCGATGAAGACATAAAGAATGTTGCCTATATTACCCATGATCGGCATAAGAATGTTTGCAAAGCTGTTGGCTTTGGAGGCTTCCTTGAAAAGCTCGCCGTTTATACGGTTAAAGTCCTTGCAGCTTTCCTCCTCGTGATTGAAAACCTTGACTACCTTCTGACCGCTCATCATTTCCTCGATGAAGCCTTCGGTTTTGCCGAGAGCCTTCTGCTGACGGACAAAGAATTTCGCCGAATTTCCGCCAATGGTCTTGACGACGATCATCATCAGAGCGACTGCACCGAATACGATCAAGGTCATCCATACGCTCAGGTAGAGCATATAAGCGACGAGAATAATAACCGTCAGAGCAGACTGGATAAGCGCAGGCGTTGCCTGTGAAATAAGCTGGCGCAGAGTGTCGATATCGTTTGTGTAGTAGGACATAATATCGCCGTGAGGGTGTGTGTCAAAGTATCTGATCGGCAACTTTTCCATCTTGCCGAACATAGCTTTTCGGGTTTTGTTCAGAAAGCCCTGGGTAACGACAGCCATTATTCTTGCCTGGAAGAATGCGGCAATAACGCCGATAAGATAGATACCTGCCATAACGCCGATGATTTTCAAGATGCTCGGCAGAGCCGAATCCCAGCCGGAGTCAAGTCCGAGCTTTATTTCACGGATAAGATTGTTCAAGAACAGGTTGGAGGTCGTTCCTGCGAGGGTGGCAAGAATAATGCAGACAAATACAAAAATTAGCGATGTTTTATACTCGCTGAAAAGGGTTTTTAATATCCTCTTGAACGTACCTTTTTTTGCGCCCGATTTCATTCCTGCCATCGGGGGCTTCTTTCCTTTAGGCATAGGATTATGCATCAAAATCACCTGCCTTTGTCTGAGAATCATATACCTCACGGTAAATTTCGTTGTTTGCCATCAGCTCGTCATGTGTGCCTATTCCGTTTATCTCACCGTTGTTGAGGACGATAATTCTGTCTGCGTCCTGAACGGAGGAAATACGCTGTGCTATGATGAGTTTCGTCGTGTCGGGGATTTCTTCACGGAAAGCCTTCCTTATCATTGCGTCCGTCTTGGTGTCAACCGCACTTGTTGAGTCGTCAAGGATAAGGATCTTCGGCTTTTTGAGCAAGGCTCTTGCTATGCAAAGTCTTTGCTTCTGACCGCCCGAAACGTTTGCTCCGCCACGCTCAATAAACGTGTCATATTTGTCGGGCATCTGCTCGATAAATTCATCGGCCTGTGCGAGCTTGCAAACCCTGACGATATCCTCGTCCGTTGCATTTTTATCGCCCCAGCGAAGATTTTCCTTGACCGTGCCCGAGAAAAGAACATTCTTCTGAAGAACTACGGAAACAGCGTCACGCAGCGTTTGAATATCGTAATCACGGACGTCCGTTCCGCCGACCTTTACGCTGCCCGAGCCGACGTCATAAAGCCTTGAAATAAGCTGAATGAGGGTGGTCTTGCTGCTGCCCGTACCGCCGATAATGCCGATGGTTTCACCCGAATCAATATGAAAGCTGATGTTACGCAGGGAGTGTATCTCTGCCTTTTCCGAATAGGAAAAATCTACATTCTCAAAGTCGATTGAACCGTCTTTGACCTCAAAAACGGGATTTTCGGGATTTTGAATCGTGCTTTCCTCGTCAAGAACCTCAACAATACGGCTTGCCGAGGCGAAGGACATGGAGATCATAACGATCGTCATTGTTAACATGAGCATGCTCATAAGCACCTGCATACCGTAGGTCAGTATCGAAGAAAGACCGCCGACCTCAAGCTCCGTACCGCCGGAAGTGACAATTATCTTTGCTCCGAAATAGAATACTAAGAGCATGATAACGTAAATTGCGGCCGAAACGAGGGGATTGCCGAATGCCATAAGCTTCTCAGCCTTGGTGAAATCCATGCAAACATTGTCGGAAGCCTTGGAGAATTTTTCGTTTTCGTAATCCTCACGGACAAAGGATTTGACAGCTCTGATCGCCGCAACGTTTTCCTGAACGGAATTGTTCAATGCGTCGTAACGCTTGAAAATCTGCTTGAAAAGCGGCATAACCATTTTCAGCATCAATATCAGTCCGACCGTAATGAACGGAACAAGTGCAATGAATGCCGTTGTCAGCTTCGGGCTGATCCTGATCGTCATAATGATGGAAAAAATAAGCATCAGAGGGCTTCTCAGAGCCGTTCTGATTATCATCATATACGAGTTCTGCACGTTGGTTACATCGGTTGTCAGTCTTGTTACAAGGCTCGATGATGAGAATTTGTCGATATTTGAAAAAGAATAATTCTGTACCGCATAGAAAAGATCGTGTCTGAGATTTTTTGCAAATCCGCAGGACGCCACGGCGCAGAAATGTCCCGCAAGAGCACCGCAGACAAGCGAGCACACGGCAAGTATAACGAGCTTCAGACCGTAACCGCCGATGACCTCTATTCCGCTTCCGCGTTCAATTCCGTCAATAAGCTGAGCCGTTATAAACGGAATGAAACATTCAATAACAACTTCGCCCGTGATAAAGAGCGGACTTAACAGCGACGGGAGCTTATACTCCCTGATGCACTGCATAAGCCTTTTTAAGGTGTGCATTTCAGTTTTCCTCCTTTTGGCTTGGTTTGTATTTTTTGAGATTGTTTTTCATTCTGTCGATGTAGCTGTAAAGAGTATCAAGCTCGGATTCCGAAAATCCGTCCGTCAGCACGCTTTCAAGCTTTGCCATATCGTCGCTCATCAGGTGAGCTATGGCTTCGGATTTTTCGGTCAGAACCAGTTTTTTCAGCCTTGCGTCGTATGAAACGCTCCTTTTTTCCACAAGTCCCTTTTGCTCCATCAGGTTGACAACCTTGGACGCTGTGGAACGGGTAATTCCGAATTCTTTTTCGAGATCCCTCTGGAAAACGTCCCTCTCTCTGTTGTCGGAAAGATAGCCGATAATGCAGCCGTTGTTGCCCGACATCGATTCAATCTTTTTCTTGTTGGAGCGATTTTCGATCGTTCTGAAGATTAAATGGGAGAGCGACCGCAATTCCTTGTGAACGGTTTTCTTCATAAACTCACCGCTTTTCTGAAAATAAAATGTACGATATTCAACATTATATTCCGCTTTACAAAATATGTCAATACATTGCGCTGTTAATATTTTGTGAACTTTTAAAAGGGGAGAAAAGCAAAAAAATTGCCCGAAAAGGAAGGAGAAAACCTTTTCGGACAATCTGAACTTTTGCCTTCTGCGTCATTATTAAATCCGTGATTTACGGGTTCGGCATCGTTATGATGTCGGGTGCAATCCGCATGACGTTTTTTCGGGCATAAGAGGTTTTAGTATTAAACGGCTCGCAAAAGCCGACTTTCTTAAAACTTCCTTGAGATGGCGTTAGCCGTCAGAAGCTTCAAGATAGCGCGGAATGAAAACTTCTTTTCCTTTGCGATCTCGTTCAATAACTTTTCCTCTGCAACATAATACATATTGTTTGCCATAAGTCATTCATTCCTTTCTTTTTATTTTGCAAGCATATTATAGCACCGCATTTTCGATTTGTCAAGCGTTTTGTACAAATAAATAATACTTAATTTGTGCATTTTTACTTATGCAATTTTGTGCTATGTGCATAATTAACGAATAAAAGGCGTAATTATAAGGCGAATAACTGCATTTTTAGACGTTTTAGACAATATGGAGACGGTAAGATACAGAAAAAAGAAAAATATATATCTGATTCTCTTTTTGACAATAATTACTCTGTGCGTATTGACAATTTTTTGTCATTATGGTAAACTTTACGTCGTATTTTGGGAGGTTTGGTATTGATATGTGGTGGAAAATTATACTTTTGTTGTTTGCTTTGTTTGTAGCGGTTACGCTCATCAGAGCAATATTTTTTAAGCCCAAAAAGGTTGACGGGGTTGAAATCGCCGACGTAGATATTGACGAGATGAAGGTTGCCGAGCATCTCTCCGGTGCTATCAAATTCAAAACCGTTTCAAGGTCAAACAGGGACGAGGTCGATTGGGACGAGTTTGAAAAGTTTCATAAATACCTTGACGAGACCTATCCTCTTATCAGGGAGAACACGGTCAAGGAAAAGGTCTCCGATGCAAGCCTTATATATATATGGAAAGGAAAGAACCCCGACCTTGAGCCTATGGCTCTGCTTTCCCACCAGGATGTTGTTCCCGTTGCGGAGGGAACGGAGGACGACTGGACGTACGACGCATTCAGCGGACATATTGACGGTGAGTTCATCTGGGGCAGAGGTGCTTTGGATATGAAAAACCACCTCATCTGTGTTATGGAGGCGGTCGAATCCCTTATGGCGGAGGGCTTTCAGCCTGAAAGAGATGTTTACCTCTGCTTCGGTCACAATGAGGAGATAGTTTCACCGATTGATTCGGGCGCAAAGGATATTGTCGAGCTGCTCAAATCGAGAGGAGTCCACCTTGACAGCGTTATGGACGAGGGCAGTGCGCTTATCCGTCTTGACATTAAGGGCTTGATACACACCTATATTGCCGCAATCGGCGTTGCCGAAAAAGGTTATGTTGATATGAAGATTACCCTCCACGACAAGGGCGGACACACCTCGGCGGCTCTCAAACATTCGGGTATGGCGAAGCTGGCTAATACAATTCAGGATATCGAAAATCATCAGTTCAAGTCGCATTTGCTTCCGTTTCTTTCGGAGCTGTTTGAGACGGTCGGCAGACGTGCGAGCTATCTCGGCAGAATTGTGATGTGCAATATTCCGTTGCTTAAACCTCTTATAAAGCTGATACTTAAATCTATTCCCGAATCGGCAAGTATGGTCAGGACGATCCAGAGCGTTTCGATGTGCGAAGGAAGCCCTTCACCGAATGTTTTGCCGCAGCGTCCGAGCGTAACGGTCAATGTCCGTCCGCTTCCCGGCGACACGATAGATGACGTTGAAAAGCACCTCAGAAAGCACATTCGCTACAAGGATATTGAGATCGAGCGATCGGGTGAGAAAGAGGCAACAAAGTTTTCACCTACCGATTCAAGGGCGTTCAACGCCATACGCAGGGTAGAGGAGGGACTTCATCCGAATGATGTTGCCGTCGCTCCGTACCTTGTAATGGGCGGCACGGATTCGCACTACTACGGCGCTATCTGCGACAATATCCTGCGTTATGCACCGTTCAATGTTTCGGTCAGCCTGTTTCTGACTACTCACGCAACCAATGAGCGTTGCCCGATTTCTGCGCTTGAAGAAAGCGTAATCTTCTTCCGTGAGTATATCAAGGAAGTATCAAAAAAGGATTGATAAAAGCCGTGTTCGGTACAGATTTTTCTGCGCTGAACACGGCAATTTTTTATTGATTTGTTATTGGAATGACGCTCCGCTCTCCTGCTTATCGGCGATATCGTTCGGACCGTCCTGCCAGATAGGCACACATTTCTGAGTGAGATTGTCGCCTGAATCAAAGCGGAACTGGATCTTGTAGCCGAGACCGGTGTAGTTTGCACTTCCGTCCTCATATTTCTGAGTTTCCACACAGAAAACAGGGGAGTAGCCCTGAGCGGCGAGAGTGTGGTCAACCGTGAAAACTACGCACCAGAGAAGTACAACGCCGACAATGCACATCAGAACGATCTGCAAAGCGTTGAACTTTACCTTCTGCTTAGGAGCTTTTTTGACCTGTGCACCTGCTTCGTCAACAGAGCTGTTCTGATAAACTGCGGAGTCGTCCGTCAACTCAACTGTCGTTGCTGTTTCGTCAATAATGCAGACTGTGGCTCCTTCGTTTTCCTCGTCCTCGTCATCGGTCACGCTCTGAACGGGAACCTCGTTGACAGGTGCCGCATCCTCAACAGGCTGAGTCTCCTGAGTAGGATTGCCGAAAAGGGAATTTATCGCATCGTCGTCCGTGTTGATAGCTTTTGGCTCATCGCTTTGCGGCTTGTCAAACTTAATTCTGTTTTCAGCCGATGTATCTTTCAACAGTTCATCTATTCTGTCAAACTGATCTTTTTTATTCTCTTCCATACCTAACCTCCAAAAAGTCTTATAATAATTATATACAATCGTGGAATTAAATCAAGAGTAAAAACAAAAATTTAATATTTTTTGTTGATAAAAGTCTGATTTTTATTCACAGGGAATTATAGAAGTCCAGTATATTCGGAAGAAGAACAGAATCGGTATAATTGAAGCAGGACGAATGACCGCCGCCCTTGACCATCAGCTCCCTTGCGCCAGAATGTTTGGTGATGAGCTTTGAGTGAACACGTCTTATCATATCGTGCTCGCCGTAGATGTTGAAAACAGGCACGCTGATTTTCTCAAGATCACGGTATGTAAGGTTCGGCTGACCTACCATCATACCCTCAATGTCACGCTTGAGCGCATCGGCAGGATCCTTTGTTATAAATGCCCTGATCGACAGATATATATAGGAAAAAATAATTCCGATTTCACTTGAGGGCTTCGTGCCCCACATATTTATATTTGCGCTCATTGCAATCAGGGAGAGCACACGTTCCTGATGCTCAACGGTGAAAACATAGCCGAGGTTTGCGCCGTCGCTGAAGCCGAAAATATGCGCTTTATCAATGCCGAGGTAATCGAGAACATTAACAAGATCGTTGCTTTCTACCTCAAAGGTGAGCTTTCCCTCGCCTCGCTCGGAATTTCCGCAGCCCCTCGGTGAGATCGCAATAACCTTGAAATGCTTTGCCAATTCAGGCAGAACGTTACCGTCAAAATTGTGCATATCATTTCCGTTGCAGGGGAGAAGAACAAGCGGCTCGGCGTCGGGATCGCCATAAATGCCGTATTCGATTTTAACCCCGTCCGAGTCTGCAAAGCCGTATTCTTTAAGCTCCGGCATTTCATGTTCAAATATCGGCTGTTCGACGTTGTCTGCCGCTGATACGGGCAGGGCAAACGGTATCATCATAATAAAAACCATAACTGCGCCGATTATCCTTTTAATTCTGTTTTTCAAATCAATCCGTCCTCTCTCTTTTTTAAAGATTATATCACAATAAATTAAAAATAGAAAGACAAATTTATTGTAAATATGTCAAAAGGCTCTGCACCGCCGAAAAGATACAGCGGTGAGAGCCTTTTTCGCAGGAAGCGTTAAGCTCCTGAATTTGCGTTTAGAAAAGCTGTCCGGGAAGCTTCAACTTTTCCTTATGCGGAAAAGCTTTGTCAAATTCTTCGGCGGCGGCTTCATCGACGAAATATCCCTGCGGAGTGGCGTATTCGCCCGTTATTCCGTCAAGGTATCCGGGAATCAACTCCTTGCAAACGAAGAACGACGAGTCTGAATCCTCCGGCAAACCGTGATATCTGATACAGAATTCACTCGCAAATGTAAATCCGCTCTTGCCGTAGAAGTCGATGTTGCCCTCAAAGCACACCGCACCGAACCCCATTTCAGCGGCCTTTTCAAGCGAATAATCCAGCAGTATTTTGCCGTAACCCTTACGCTTGAGCTCGGGCGTGATGCAGATAGGTCCCATTGTTACGATCGGAATTTCTCTGCCGTCATCGGCCTGAATTTTTGCCTTTACAAAAATATTCTGACCGATCGGTTTGCCGTCCTTCTCCATAACAAAATCAAGCTCGGGCACAAAAGCCTCATTGTCCCTGAGCGTATGAAGCACATAATGCTCAAGACAGCCGGGACGGTAAACATTCCAAAAGGACTCCCTGACAAGGTTTTCGATTTCTCGGTGTTCGTCTTTTCTTTCTAAACGTATGATGCAGTCATTTTTACTCATTGTTTTTCCTCCTGATGATTGTTGACTTCAATACGGGGAGGGTTGTGCGAGACTGTATTTACGCAAACCTCCCGGTTATGCTACAATCTCCGAAGTGTTGTTTTTCTTCAAACAGCAATCTCCTTAAATAAAATAAAATATATAATCAAGCCTTACGGCAGGATTATCAAGTTTTTTTTAAGCTCACGGTCTGAGTTTTCATAGAAATCTTTCCGACCTTGTAGCCGTATTCCGTCAGCTCCTTTTTATAGGTCAGAAAAGAATGGTCTATCGGCAGTCCTGTGATTTTTTCGATCTCACCGAAGGTCAGCATAAAGCTGTCCGTGCCGTTCTCTTTTATCCAATTCCACAAGGTGTCATATTTGCTCATCGGAAATCCATTGCTCCTTTTTGAGATATGTGAAATGCTCGGTTCTGACGTCGCCCATCAAGGCGCACGGTTTATCCTTTTCCGTGTGATGATATCTGAAACCGCATTTTTCCTGACAGCGTTTTGACTTCTCGTTTCCGTCGTAGTAACCGCACCACATCGCATTGTATCCCAGATCCTCAAATGCGTGCCTTTGCATTTCTCTGACTGCTTCGGGAATATAGCCGTTGCCCCAGAACGGAACTCCGATCCAATATCCGACTTCAACCTCGTCCTGCGCCGCCACCGTGTGGGACTGCATAGGCGGAATAAGACCGATACTGCCGATCGCCCTGTTGTCGCTTTTCAGACACACGGCATAGGTTTCGGGAGCAGACAGCACGTTTTTGATTATTTCAAGGCTGTTTTCAACACTTGTGTGAACAGGCCAGCCTGCGATAGGTCCGACTCTCGGATCCTTTGCGTATTCATATAAGCTCTCCGCGTCCGCTTCCTCCCACGGACGGAGAATAAGCCTTTCGGTTGTGAAGGTCATAGATATCTCTCCGATTTTTCTTTGCTGATGTAATGTACAAATAGGAATTGAACTTATAAAAATATGTACTTGCACTCTTGCTTTTTTTGCCACTTTTAGGCTGTTCCTTTGTCATTATAGCACTATCAAACAAAAAAATAAACATCAAACCGCAAACCTTTTCATTAAATCTGTTTTGATTATACTATAATTTTGCTATTGTGCGAAAAAGTATTGATTTATTCTTCAAAAATTAGTATAATATGTTAAATTGCTTTAGGAGGTTTTAATATGAAGCGATATGTAAAAAGATTCATTTCACTGTTTATGTGTCTTGCGCTGATGTTTTCGGTTTGTAGTGCCGGTGCTTTGGCTGTAGGATATGAAGCCGAACCAGAGTCACAAAGCGAAACCGTGGAATACGATTTTTCATTTGATTTACCCGATGTAAGATCGATTTTCGCAGGACTTGCACCGCTTGATTCATTTGACACATTTCTTGCCAACCTGACAAAGGTGCTTTACAACGTTCTTAACATCGTTGTTGAAAAGCTCGTAAAGTCTATCTGCACTATTTATCCCGATCCGGCAGGCTGGGATACGATTGAAAATTATGCCGGTGAAAACTTCCTGCCCGGACGCAGTACATATCAGACTTCCGCAGGTGACGGCAATTACTGGAGCCTCGGCTACGCAAGCCGCAGTATTATTCCCGAGGACGTTGAAAACGGCTCATACTACATCGGCCGTGACCTTATGAATAAAAAGGCTGTCGGCGTTTATGACGATCAGAGAATCAGAGTTACCGTAATCGACGATAACAGCGGCGAGGGTGCGGTTGTACTCGGTGTTATCGACTCGCTCGGCGTTACCTCAACAGATGTGCGCTCAATCAGAGCCGGTGTGCTTGAATACTGCAAAGCCAATGACATTGACGTTGCAAGCATTAACATCACGGCAACCCACTGCCACTCGGGACTTGATACTCAGGGCGTAAGCACAGAGTTCTTCTATAAGCTCTTTGCAAACGGACTTAACAACAAATTCCAGCTTTTTGATGAGCTGCCCTTCCTTGAGGCTCCTACATACTTCAAGCAGTATTTCATCGAGCAGTCAATCTTGGCTATCAAAGAAGCTTTTGCCGATGTTGAAGCAGGCTCAATGTATTTTGCATCAATTGACGCAAGCGAGTTTATCGAAGATAAGCGCGGTCTTGTTTCAAAAGAAGATATCCCTGAAATTGCGAGCCTTTACTTTGTTCCCGACAGCGGAAGCGAGGCAACATATATCTCAGATATAAGCTGTCACCCCACATCATTCAGCGCAAACCACAATTTGGTCGGCTCTGACTATATCTATTATCTCGATCAGTATATCAAGGAGACCACCGGCAGCAACTTTATGATGCTTCAGGGCGCTGTCGGCATGCTTTCAAGAGATAATATTGTCGGCGACACAACCGGTATGGATGAATATGAATCCTGGAGCGCATCGACAAAGGAGCTTGGAGAGGATTTTGCAAAGCTTATTGTTGCGGCTGACTATTCCGTTGAGCTTGATCCGATCCTTAACGCTAAGCATAAGGATATTATGGTAAGCTCAGAGAACAGTATTCTCGTTCTTGCCTGCGAAACCAAGCTCGTTAATAACACCGTTTATTATGATGAAAACGGCGAGCCTGTTATGTCGTCCGAGATCGGCTATGTTGAATTCGGTCACAAGGTCGGCTTCGCACTCTTCCCCGGTGAGTTCTATCCCGAGGTTTTCTGGGGTGCCGATATAATCGGTGACACCAACTGGGACGGTACCGAATGGCAGTACGACAGCCTTGCAAATTCGGTTGACGGCGTAAGCGTTTATGCAGTTTGCCTTGCAAATGACGCTATCGGCTATGTTCTGACCGATAATAACTTTGCATTTATGGGTCACATAATCGGCGAAGGCACTGCCGATGAAGTCCTCTCGGCAGGCAAGCATATCGGTTCGTTCCTTGTCGGTGGATACCTTGATTTAGTTGACGATATGGTTAAATAAAATCCGAAAACAATTTAGTAAATCTTATTGTTAAACAAAAATTTGCCCGGCGGCTTTGCATTAACGCAAATGACCGTTCGGGCAAATATTTTTTTCGGATGTTACGGAATGTACCAGTAGGAGTTGAACTGATAAAGAT
>JAXJRE010000148.1:0-2313 GCA_036310785.1 Acutalibacteraceae bacterium | reverse complement strand
TACGAGCCAAGACGTAAATAAACGTTGGCTCAGAGGTCACGGCTATTTCAGAAACGAATATTTTACAAGGGCGATCAATAAATACGGTTGGGACAATTTTAAACACGAAATCGTCGCAGCTGGTTTGTCAAAAAAGGGAGCGGAGTTCTTAGAGAAAACATTAATTGCTCGTTATCGCTCCAATCTTAAACGCTACGGCTACAACATAAAGGACGGCGGGGACACAAACGGCAAACACGCAGAACGGAGCAAACGTTTGATGTCTGAGCACAGAAAAGGCAAGGGCACCGGGCCGAGGAGTGAAACTGCACGTCGGCATATGAGGGAGAGCCATAGCGGTGGCGCCATTCCTAAACGTGTTTTGTGCGTTGAAACGGGCGTCACTTATGAAAGTATTAACGCTGCTGCGAGAGCGGTGGGCATAAATAAAAAAGTTATTTCAAGTTGTTGCCGAGGTATCGAGCACTACAAAACCGCTGCTGGGTATCATTGGCAATTTTGCAAGGGGTAGATTATGTCATTGTTCGACAGAATATTTCGGCCTGAGGAGGCAAAAAAGAGCGACGAGGCACTCAATAACGCACGAACGCTCTTTCAGACTCTGACGGCGTATCAGCCCGTTTTCACGAGTTGGGGCGGGGCAATCTATGAGAGCGAAATCGTCAGAGCAGCGATTGATGCAAGGGCGAGACATATCAGCAAACTGAAAATCGAACTGATTGGTTCCGCTAATCCGTCGTTACAGAGCAAGCTGAGACAAGGCCCGAACCAATGGCAGACTTGGTCGCAGTTCCTTTATAGGGCGTCAACGATTTTGGACGTTACGAATAATTGCTTTATTGTCCCCGTGTTCGACGAGCGGATGATCATAACGGGCCTGTTCCCGGTGCTCCCGTCAATGTGCACATTGGTCGAGTATGACGGCGAGATATGGATCCGTTATCAGTTCTCAAACGGACAGGTCGGAGCGGTCGAGTTTCGCAAGTGTGCGGTTCTGACAAAGCATCAGTACAAGGATGATTTTTTCGGATCCTCAAACACTCCGTTACACGACACGATGCAGCTGATACACATTCAGAATCAGGGCATCGAGGAGGCCGTTAAAAATACGAGCACGTTCCGCTTTATGGCTCAGCTTTCCAATTTTGCGAAACCTGACGATTTAGCAAAAGAGCGTGAACGTTTCACGGCGGAAAATCTGTCGACAGAATCATCGGCGGGCGGGTTTCTGTTATTCCCGAACACGTACAAGGACATCAAACAGGTCGACGTCAAGCCGTACACGGTCGACGCTGATCAGATGGAACAGATCCGACAGAACGTTTACGGCTATTTCGGCGTTAACGAGGACGTGCTACAGAATAAGGCGTACGGCGACGCATGGTCGGCGTTTTATGAGGGTGCGGTCGAGCCTTTTGCGATTCAGTTCTCGGAGGCCGTGACAAAGGCGTTATTCTCCGAACGGGAACGTGCACAGGGGTCGGAACTCATGGCGACGTCAAATCGTTTGCAGTACATGAGCAACGCCGACAAATTGAACGTATCAAGCCAGCTCCTCGACAGGGGCATTTTTAGTATTAACGACGTCCGTGATATTTGGAACCTCCCGCACGTAGAGGGCGGAGACGAGAGAATCATCCGGGGCGAATACTATCCGGCAACGGAAAAGATCAACGGAGGTACAGACAATGCCGATGAAAGCGAATAGAGAATACAGAGACATGAGGCTCGATATCGTGACAAGAGCCGAGGACGATCAGGACTCCGCCGAGGAGCGCATGATCGTCAATGGTTACGCCTCAACATTCAACGAGCCGTACACACTTTACGAGGACGACGACCTCGTTTATAGAGAACAGGTCGACGCATCTGCATTTGATAACACGGACATGAGCGACGTGATCATGCAGTACAACCACGAGGGCAGAGTGTTCGCCCGTATTAGCAATAATACTCTGAGAGTCCAGCCGGACGATCAGGGCTTATTTATTGAGGCCGATCTCGGTGGTACCGAGCTGGGACGCCAGCTTTTCGAAGAGATCGCCGGAGGATATACCGACAAAATGAGTTTCGGATTCATTGTCGACAAGGACGAGGAACTCCGCACAGAGGCAGAGGACGGACGTGTCGACATACTCCGAACCATCAAAGGCATATCCAAACTCTTTGACGTTTCAGCCGTGTCCATCCCGGCGAATGACGCAACATCTATTGCAGTTCGCAATCTGACCGACGGAGTGATCGAGCAGATCAGAGCGGAGAGACTCGAGGCGGAGAGGATCGAGACAGAGCGTAGGAGGGCAATCGTTAAAG
>JAXJRE010000147.1:0-4041 GCA_036310785.1 Acutalibacteraceae bacterium | reverse complement strand
GTTCCCCCACACCGCACATGTGGAGACGGTTGTTCTATTGGTCAGGCACACGAAACGCACAGATGACGGTCAGAAGAAATGACTCAACACTTCAAAAAGCCAAAACGTGAAAAAGAATAATCCGAAGAATAAAAATCATTCAGGAGGATCAGGGTATGTCTGTTAAAATCAGCATCAACCACGCCAAGGTATTTCAGACAATGCAGGGCTTCGGCGCAAGCGGAGCATGGTGGGCTCAGTACGTCGGAGGTGTTACACAAACCGATCCCGAAAGCGGAAAGTCGGTCAGGGACAGGATTTCGGAGCTTCTTTTCAGCAAGGAAAACGGTCTCGGAATCCGGATATTCCGTTTCAACGTCGGCGCAGGCTCGGCGGACAGCGGCAACGGCAAAATTGATAATAATCTCCGCAGAACCGAGTGTTTTGAAGTGTCGCCGGGCAAATACGATTGGTCAAAGGATAAAAATGCGGTCTATATGATGAAAAAAGCCGTTGAGGACGGAGCAGATGAAGTTATTCTGTTTTTCAATTCTCCTCCCGAAAGACTGACCAAGAACGGCAAGTCACATCTTGACAAAATCTTTTTCGAAAATATCAGCCGTAAAAACTATGCCGAATATGCCCGATTTGCCGCCGATACGGCATCACATTTTGTGAGCGAGGGCGTTCCCGTAAAATATGTTTCTCCCGTAAACGAGCCGATATGGATCTGGACGGGAGGTCAGGAGGGCTGTCACTATCACCCGTGGAGCATGAAGCCGATTTTCAAGGCTTTTGCGCTCGAATTTGACAAACGCCCTGAGCTGAAAAACGTTAAGCTTTCAGGTCCCGAAAGCGGAGACTTGCGGTTTTTCAACAAATCATACATACGCAGTATGCTCTCCGATCCGATTGTCCGCCGCCGCATGGACTGCATCGACACCCATTCCTACTGCGCTCAGATAAAAATTCCTCTCATCAAAAAGCCGCTTAACAACCGTGCAGCTTTTGTAAAGCGTTACGGAAAATGGGTGCAGAAAAAATATCCCGATATGGCTGTGAAAATGAGCGAATGGACTCATATGCAGGACGGCAGAGACAGCGGAATGGCGTCCGCTCTTGAGCAGGCAAAGATTATGACCGAGGATATCGGTCTGATGAACGCCGCCTCATGGCAGCATTGGATTGCGGTTTCAGAGGTCGATTACTGCGACGGGCTTATTTACATCAACATTCCCGAAAACACCTTTGAGATAACGAAAAGATTCTACGCTTTCGGAAATTTCACAAAATTCGTACCCATCGGCGCAAAGCGCATTGAAGCCGAGTGCAGCGACCGTGATATGAACGTGCTTGCATTTGACTGCGGCGAAAACACGGCGGTCATTGCAGTCAATTTTTCGAAAAGCCCGAAGACCTGCGATTTCGGCGCAGACGGCGGAAAAATCTACACAACGGACGAAGCGCATAATCTTGCCGAAACAGAATATGCAAGCATTTCCGATGTTGTTATTCCTCCGAGATCGGTTAATACGATTATAATTTGACGGGAAGAACTCAGGGAATGTTCAAGGTGTCAGGAAAACATAATTATGCAAAAATAATCTTTTAAAATACGCAAGGAGGCAATAAAAATGTCAGAATTTAAAATCAATGATATTGTAAAGTTTTCTCAAAACGGTCAATATACATATGGCAGAGTAGTCAAAGTGACTGAAAAGAGGTTAACCGTTTTCGATTTCGGCATATATGATGAAACCGTAATCAGCAAAGAAAAAGCCAAGCCGGTTCCGCCTATTTCCCTCGACAGAGAAACCTACAAAAAACTCGCCAGATATGAAATAACTCTTCTCGACGTTGTAAAATGCGGTATTCCGGAATGCATTGTCAACGTAGACAATTATAAGGTCACAATTTCCGACCTTTTATGTGTTCTGAAAAAAATCAGGTCAGAGAATATAGACTTTGATACTTTTGGCTATGAATGGTTTTACTACTTTGATGACGTTTTAAATGAAACCTATTACGAAAACACCGATAACGATTATTACAACGAGAATACCGTTCTGGAAAATATTCATGACTGTCTTTTGTTTTTTGAAGATTATGAAATAAACTTTGACAAACTGATTGCCGACGTTGAAATCTTCCTGAACGATAAAAACAAACCGCTTTTAGAACGTCGTTTTACCGAAAATGCCAAAATGAACCTTGTACACTCTCTCAATGACGAAACTACCTTAGAGATGGCAACAGAGGACGAAGTTACATTATATGCCGAGTTTGCAAAGGAGCTTTGTGAAAAAAACGAGCAGGAGGGTTTGCTCGCTGTCGGTTACGGTTCCTATGGCGGAAACAGAGCTTTCCCCTGTAATTGGAAAAAATCCGAGGAATGTATGTTGAAGCTTATCGAAACCGTTGATACTATGCCGGATCAGGCTTTCTATGCCAACACGCTCGGCTATATTTATTATTACGGCCGATGCAATAACCGTGTTCCCGAGTATGACAAGGCTTATAAATATTTCTCTTTCGCCGCCTTTAATCAAATTTTTGAAGCCGAATATAAAATTGCCGATATGTACCGTAACGGTTACGGTGTGCCGAAAAGTCCCGAAACAGCGCAAAATATCATTTACCGCCTTTATGACGAAAACCTGCGGATTTTTCAAAAAGGTATTTTTAACTGCAAATTCGCGGACGTAGCTTTCAGAATGGGTAATATTTACAAGGACAAAGAGGACGCTTCTCAAAGTGATTATTACTGTGCGCTCGCATATTATTATCAGGCGGATTTTGCCATTCGTATGCGTATGCTTGAAGCGGATAACTACGGCGATGAAAAGGTTGCACAGGCAATCCGCAAGGCTTTTGACGAAGCAAAGGAGCTTGTTGATTTTGAGCCTCAGAAAACATTCGGTTTTTATGATATTGCACATTTCTTTCAAAGCTATTTGAAAGGTGGCAATCTTTTAGAGCTTAAAGCAAAAGAGATGTCATACGGTAAATTCAAATTGACATTCCATGCACATAACAAGCACGGTGAAACTCATCCAAAGCGACTGTTTATTACAATTCCGGAGCTTGATATGTGCGGAATGTATGACAGTCTTACCGTTACGGTAAATCCTCGTTTTGACGAAAAAGTTTTCTGCAACGAAGGAACGTTTTTGATTGACGAAATGCAATATGACAGATTTTCCTTTGACGGCTTTCCTGTTTTTATTTGTGAAGATTGTGAATATAAAATAAAGCAACCTTCTCAAAACAATCGTAAATACCGTTTTGTTTCCGTTCGTTTTGATCAAAGCGAAAAGACCTATGACTATTTGTGCGAAAACGATAATATTAAAATCGGTGATTCTGTTACCGTGCCGGTAAAAAAAGAAACCGCAGAAGCTACGGTAGTCAGAATTTTTGAAAAATCGGAAAACGAAATTGAATTTCCGCTGAATTTTTATAAGAAAATATAAAGAGGATTTTTCCGGAGTTTATCCTCTTTGACTTACAGTTTTGTTTGCAACAAAGCCGACAGACCAAAAATCTGTCGGCTTTGAGTGTTTATTCATTTGATCAAAAACTTTTTACTGTTTCCTCTGAAAATTCGATATTGACTGCGCCGACGCCGCCGTCGATGCTAAGGCGGTTTGGACCTGCGCCGTAAACCGAATCGTCTCTCATGCTCTCTCCCTCAAGTCTCGCCTCGCCTAGCCCCTTATCAATTCCGATGCAGTAGTCCTCACGGCTTCCGAGAAGAGTGAGCTTCGCCTCGCCCACTCCGAGGTCAAGGCTGCTGTTTCCCTCTATGCGGCTTTTAAACGTCAGCGATCCTACTCCCATTTCAAGATTAAGGTTGTTAAGGCTGCCGCCGTTTACCGTGAGCATACCTGTGCCGCCCTCGATCTCCGCTCTTGAATTTGCGACAAGATTTTCCACGGTCGCCTTGCCTGCGCCGAGAGTAATATCCAATATATCTGCCGACAGCGAGTCGATTGTCACTTTTCCTGCTCCTGTTTCAATATCCGCCTCGTCAAAGACAAATCCGCTCGGAACGGACAGTCT
>JAXJRE010000146.1:0-13392 GCA_036310785.1 Acutalibacteraceae bacterium | reverse complement strand
TCTTTGTACCTGCAACCTTGAAGTCCATATCGCCGAAGAAGTCCTCAAGTCCCTGAATATCAACCATTGTCATAAAGCGGTCGCCCTCGGTGATAAGTCCGCAGGAAATACCTGCAACGGGAGCCTTGATGGGAACGCCTGCCGCCATAAGTGAAAGCGTAGATCCGCAGATTGAACCCTGCGAGGTTGAACCATTGGAGGAAAGAACCTCGGAAACGACACGGATGCAGTACGGGAACTCCTCAACAGACGGGATTACCGGCAGGAGAGCTCTCTCTGCAAGAGCACCGTGACCGATCTCACGGCGTCCGGGGCCTCTGCTCGGACGGGTTTCACCGACTGAGTATGACGGGAAATTGTAGTGATGAATATATCTCTTTTCGGTCTCGTTATCAATGCCGTCAAGCATCTGAACATCGCTCATAGGTCCGAGCGTTGTTATAGAAAGGCACTGTGTCTGACCGCGGGTAAACATACCTGAACCGTGAACACGGCTGAGGAGGTCAACCTCTGCGTTAAGCGGACGGATCTCGTCGATCGCACGTCCGTCAACACGCTTGCCCTCGTCAAGAAGCCAGCGGCGAACGATGAACTTCTGAAGCTTATAAAGACAGTCGTCGATCTTTGCGATATCGTCGGGATAAACCTCGTCGAACTTCTCGTGAACTGCCGCATAGATCGGACGGAGAGCCTCGTCACGGACTCTCTTGTCATCGGTATCAAGAGCAACCTTGACGTCATCAATGGCAAACTCCTTGATAGCCTCGAACATTTCGGGAGCCGGATCGTTTGACGGGAAGTCGATTTTCTCCTTGCCGACCTCATCACGGATACCCTCGATGAACTTAACGATCTCCTGGTTTACTTTGTGAGCGTACATAATTCCGTCGAACATATCTTCGTTGGAAACCTCGTTTGCACCTGCCTCGATCATTGCAACAAGATCCTTGGTAGAAGCAACGGTAACTGCCATCTGTGAAACCTTTCTCTGCTCCTCTGTCGGGTTGATGACGTACTCGCCGTCAATAAGTCCGACGGATACGCCTGAGATCGGGCCGTCCCACGGAATAGCTGAAATCGAAATAGCGACCGAAACACCGATCATAGCGGTGATCTCGGGTGAGCAGTCGGGATCGACTGACATAACAGTTGCAACAACGCCTACATCGTTACGCATATCCTTGGGGAAAAGCGGACGAATAGGACGGTCGATAACGCGGGAAGCAAGAGTTGCCTTTTCGGAAGCCTTGCCCTCACGGCGCTGGAAAGAGCCGGGAATACGGCCGACGGAATAGAGCTTCTCCTCAAAGTCAACCGAAAGAGGGAAGAAATCAACGCCCTCTCTGGGCTTGTCTGCCATTGTAGCAGTGCAGAGAACTTCGGTCTCACCGTAGCGGATAAGACATGAACCGCCTGCAAGCTGAGCCATTTTACCGGTCTCGACTACGAGTGGGCGTCCTGCAAGAGTTGTTTCAAATTTTCTGAAATCCTTGAAAAACATTGTTTATACCTCTCTGTAAAATTTATTTCTACGTCGGGCAAGGATTTAGCAATAAATCCGCAGTTTGAGCTTCAAGCTGTCGATTCACTGCTAAAACCGATAAGCTGCCCGACAAATAGATGCGTTCAAATAACCGACACTGAGGCAGACAGTAAGAAAATGCTGTCTGCCTCATAAAGCCGAAATTATTTACGAATACCGAGTCTTGCAATGATAGAACGATATCTTTCGATATCAACTTTCTGTAAATATGCAAGAAGGTTACGTCTGTGACCAACCATCTTCAGAAGACCTCTTCTTGAGTGGTGATCCTTCTTGTGAGTCTTGAGATGCTCAGTAAGGTCGTTGATTCTCTTGGTGAGAACAGCGATCTGTACTTCGGGTGAACCTGTGTCGCCCTCGTGAAGAGCATACTCGGCCATGATAGCCTGCTTCTCTGCCTGTGTCATAATTTTCACCTCATTAAATATTTTTTTGCGCCGACCTCCCAGGTTACGGCAGGTGAAGACCGCATTGCGGTATAACCCGTAATCCGAGAAAGCGGAAACGCAACGTAAGTATTATACCACCCGAAAGCGGTTTTGTAAAGGGTTTTGAAACAAAATTTCTAAAAAACCCTTTTGCCAAGCAAGTAAATATTTTATACAAAACGGTGTATGCGTTTTAAAGGATTTATTTACTATATTACAATTCTTTCAGGATTGCTTTAGTTCGGATGAAGAAGGGATTTTCTTGCGGTGATGGCGTACATAGGTACGTCGAACCGCAAAAAATTCCTTATTCGCCGAAATAAACAATCCTACCTGTCTTCACGGAAGTATGACAGTCCTAAACTCTCCGGCGGCTGGAACTCCCTCTTCTTGAGCATACTGATTACAACAAGAACAATGATCGTAACAAGGTACGGCGTCATCTTGAAAAGCTCCTGATCGCTCATGCTGAGATTCGGAATGTAGTTGTGGATGATGAAAAGTCCGCCGAACAGGATTGAACCGATGATGCTGAGATTAGGTCTCCAGATAGCGAAGATAACGAGTGCGATTGCAAGCCAGCCTCTGTCGCCGAATGCGTTGTTCGACCAAACTCCGCAGGCATAGTCCATAACGTAGTAAAGTCCGCCGAAGCCTGCGATTATACTGCCGAGACAGATCGAAACATACTTGTATCTGCCGACATTGATACCTGCGGCGTCCGCAGTTGCCGGATTTTCACCGACCGCACGGAGATTAAGTCCCGAACGTGTGCGGTTGAAATAAACCGAAACAATGATAGCAATAGCTATTGCGGCATAGGCAAGGAAGCTGTATGAGAGGAAAACCTCTCCGAACCAGCCGAGCTTATCGGCAAACGGAAGTCCCTTTTTAAATGCGAGGCTCGTTGCAGAAAGTGTAACAGACGGAACATCGCTGTCCGTGAGCTTAATGAGCGAGCCGCCGAAGAAGTTACCGAAGCCGACTCCGAAGGTTGTGAGTGCAAGACCGGTAACGTTCTGATTTGCACGAAGCGTAACCGTAAGGAAAGCATAGATAAGTCCCATGCAAAGCGAGCCAAGAATGGAAGAAAGGATCGGAATAAGAATTGTCAGGAAGGTGTTCATCTGAGCCGCATTCTGCTCATAGAGGAAAGCTCCGATAACTCCCGTAATTCCGCCGACATACATAACTCCCGCCGTACCGAGGTTGAGGTTACCGCTCTTTTCGGTGAGGATTTCACCAGTTGAGCCGAACAAAAGAGGAATACCCTGAACGACTGCACGCTGAATAAACGCAACTAACATTATTTGTTCGCCTCCTTCTCACGGAATTTAAGCTGATAATTAACGAAAAATTCGCTGCCGATGATGAAGAAAATAATAATTCCCGTAATGATCTCCGAGAAAGAATCGTTGAGACCGAAGCTCGTCGAAATCTCACCCGCTCCTCTCTGGAGGAAAACAATAAGGAGTGAAGTAAGTATCATATAAAGAGGATCAAACTTTGCAAGCCAGGAAACCAAGATCGCCGTAAATCCCCTGCCGCCTGCCGTGTCACGGTTGACGGTGTGATCCGTTCCGCTGACAAGCAAAAATCCAGCAATTCCGCAGAGTGCGCCCGAAAGAATCATCGTTCTGAGAATAACCTTTTTAACGTTTATTCCGATGTACTTTGCCGTGTTTTCACTCTCGCCGACAACGGAGATTTCATAACCGTGCTTGCTGTATCTGAGATAAATATACATAAACACCGTGAGTGCCGCAACAACAAGAATGTTGCAAAGGTAAGCCTTGCCGCCGATCGACGGAAGCCAACCGGCCTCGGTTGCGTCATTGATAACACCGATGTGTCCCGATCCCTTTGGAACCGACCATTCATAAGAAAAATACGAAACTATACACATTGCGATATAGTTCATCATAAGAGTGAACAGGGTTTCGTTCGTGTTCCAATGCGCCTTGAAGAACGCAGGAATAAGTCCCCAGATTGCGCCTGCGGCAACGCTGACAACAAGCATAACGAGTATCAGCAGAACCGGTGAAAGCTTGTCGTCTAAGAATATCATACAAGCCGCCGTTGCAAGACCTCCTGCAAGCACCTGTCCCTCTGCGCCGATGTTCCAGAATTTCATTTTGAAAGCCGGCGTAACCGCCAAAGCGACACAAAGAAGCATCGCCGTGTTCTGTGCAAGAGTCCAGATTCTTCTCTCGGTGCCGATCGCACCCTCGACCATCTTGACATAAACCTGAATGGGATTTTCGCCCGTCAGGAGGACGGTAACGACACCGCAAACAATGAGAGCCGCCAAAACGGAAACGATACGCACAACCCAGCTCTGCCACTTGGGCATTGCCGTGCGCTTGATGATATGAAACAAAGGCTCATGAACCTTTGACGGATTATTTGTCATCGTCGCTGTCTCCCTTCGATTTAGTCATAAGCAGACCGAGCTGCTCTTTGGTTGCCGTTCTTGCGTCAACGATGTCGGAGATCTGACCTGAGCTGATAACAACAATTCTGTCGCAAAGCTCCAGGAGAACGTCAAGATCCTCACCGACAAAAATTACGGCAACGCCTTTCTGCTTCTGCTCATTGAGCAGGTTATAAATAAGGTAAGATGAGTTGATATCAAGTCCTCGGACGGGATATGCCGCCATAAGAACTGTCGGTGAGGCGGCGATTTCACGTCCGACAAGAACCTTCTGAACGTTACCGCCCGAAAGACGGCGAACGGGAGTATTCACACTCGGAGTGACAACCTCAAGCTCGTCTATAATCTTTTCTGCAAGGTCTCTCGGCTCTTTCTTTTCAAGGAAAGCGGTCTTACCCTTCTTGTAGCTTCTGAGCATCATATTGTCAACAATGTCCATATTGCCGACAAGTCCCATACCGAGTCTGTCCTCGGGGACGAAAGAAAGCCTGATTCCAAGCTCCCTGATCTGCACGGGAGTTTTGTCTCTGAGGTTGTCCTGCTTGCCTGTTTTTGCGTTGTTGTAGAGAATAGAGCCGTGGGTAAGGTGGCGCAGACCTGCGATCGACTCAAGCAATTCACGCTGTCCGCTTCCTGCGATACCGGCGATTCCGAGGATCTCGCCCGACTTTGCGGTGAACGAAACATGGTTGAGCACCTTAACTCCGTCACGGTTGACATAACACATATTGTTGACAACAAGCCTGTCCTCTTTATTCTCAACCTCTGTCCTCTCGATGTTGAGGTCAATCTTCTTGCCGACCATCATTTCCGTAAGAACGGATTCCGTAGTATCCGAGGTGTTGACCGTGCCGATGTACTCGCCTTTTCTGAGAACGGCAACCTTGTCGGAAATCTCCATAACCTCGTTGAGCTTATGCGTGATAATGATGATGGACTTATCGTCCCGGCGCATATTTCGCAGAACGTTGAAAAGCTTCTCCGTCTCCTGAGGAGTGAGAACGGCAGTCGGCTCGTCAAGAATCAGAATATCCGCACCCCTGTAAAGCACCTTGACGATCTCGACCGTCTGCTTTTCGGAGACAGACATCTGATAAATCTTTTTGTTAAGATCAAGCTCAAAGCCGTAACGGTCAAGAATCTCTTGAATTTTTGCCGCAGACTTTTTCATATTAAATCTGCCGTCGTCATAGCCGAGAACGATATTTTCCGCCGCCGAGAATACATCAACAAGCTTGAAATGCTGATGTATCATTCCGATCTTCAAATCAAAAGCGTCCTTGGGCGATCTGATAACGACCTCTTTACCGTCAACAAAGATCTGACCGTGATCCGGGAAATAGATACCCGATATCATATTCATCAGCGTTGTTTTTCCGCTTCCGTTCTCACCGAGAATTGAGAGGATCTCTCCCCTGTTGACGGTGAGGTTGACGTCCTTGTTGGCGACAACAGAGCCAAAGGTCTTTGTAATGTTTTTAAGTTCAATAGCAACCTGTGTACTCACCTTATGCCCTCCAAATTTTTATTGTCAAAAATATGTTAAACCGATTTTTAGTTTTAACGTATTTTTCATAATAAAACAGATAATTATAAAACCAACCAAGGCGGAGCTTTTAAGGCTCCGCCTCGAATGTTAGCTGTGATTAGAACTTTGCGTTGAGCAGAGAGATACCGTCGATCTGTACATCGAAATACGGAGCCGAACGGAACTCTGACTCGTGGAAGTAACCGTCCTTAACAACCTCTGTATCGGCGGTGTAGTTAGCGTCGGTGTCAACGTCTGCCATATAGCTTGTGAGGTGACCGTTCTCGTCAACCTTAGCGTTTGCGTTGAGCTTATTTGCAGCGTCAACAGTAACTGTAAAGGTGCTTACATCAAATACATGAAGTGTACCTGCGTCGAACTGAGCCTTAACCTTATCAAGCTCAGCCTGAGTGTTAGCGGCAGCAGCCTGTCCGTTTACATCTGTAAGAACAACAGAACCTGTTCCGAGATCGCCTGTCCAGTCTGTATCGATAGCCTTACCGTCCTGAACGCACTTGATCATGTACTCGAAGTACGGCTCCCAGTTGATTCTGGAAGAAACGATGAAGGTGTTCGGGCACTGTGAAACTGTGCTTCCGTTGTAGGAAACGTTCGGAATACCTGCTGTCTCACAAGCTGTCGGAGCGCCCATTGAGTCAGCGTGCTGGCTGATGAGCTTGCAGCCCTTCTGAATGAGGGTGTTTGCAGCTTCCTTCTCAAGAGTCTCGTCATACCATGAACCTGTGAACTGAACGTCCATTGTAACGGTCGGGCAAACTGACTTTGCGCCAAGGTAGAAAGAGGTGTAGCCTGAGATAACCTCTGCATATGTGAATGCGCCTACATAACCCATCTTTGCTTCCTCAGCCTTGAACTTGCCGGCTGCGATCATCTCGTTGAGCTTGAGACCTGCGGCAACGCCTGCAAGATAACGGCCCTCGTAGATTGAAGCGAAAGCGTTATGGAAGTTGGGAAGGTTCTCTGTGTGAGCCTTTGTACCGGTTGCGTGGCAGAACTGAACGTCTGTGAACTCCTTGGCAGCCTTTATCATGAAATCCTCATGACCGAAGCTGTCAGCGAAGATGATGCTGCATCCGCTGTCAACAAGCTCGGCAGCTGCATCGTAGCAAGCGTTCTGCTCAGGAATGTTCTTCTTTGTGATCATCTCGACGCCAAGCTTCTTACATGCTTCTTCAGCACCTGTAAGGAAGTTGTTGTCATAGGTTGAGTTCTCATCGTGCAGGAAAATAAATCCTACCTTGAGTTTCTTCTCGGTGTCGCCGCCGTCTTTCTTTGTGCCGCAAGCAGCGAAAGAAAAGACCATAGCAATAGCCATGAGAATTGCGAGAATCTTTTTCATGTGTTCTTCCTCCAAATTTTTAATATATAGCAATTTTTGCTACCGAATTCAGTCGCAGAAGGTTATCTTTCCGTCGTCCGTCATTGAGGCGATACGGGCAAGCGATTCAACACGGATCCCCTCGCTACGGATCATATCTCCGCCCTGCTGAAACGCTTTTTCGATAACTATTCCTGCTCCGACAATTTCCGCTCCTGCCGATTTGATAAGGCGGATAAGACCGTTAAGAGCACAGCCCTGAGCGAGAAAATCGTCAATTATGAGAATTTTGTCGTTTTCATTAAGAAATTCCTGCGATACTATTACATCATAGGTTTTGCCGTGGGTAAAGGATTTTATCGGAGTCGAATAAACATCGGCGGCAATATTTTTACCCAGAGTTTTCTTTGCAAAAACGACAGGGACATGAAAATACTGCGCAGTGATGCAGGCGATACCGATTCCGGACGCCTCGATCGTAAAGATCTTGTTCACTCCGCAGTCCTTAAAAAGTCTGTAAAATTCCTTGCCGATCTCATTGATCAGCTCTACGTCTACCTGGTGATTAAGGAAACTGTCAACCTTCAGAACATTACCCGGGAAAACCTTTCCGTCTTTAACAATTCTTTCTTCCAGAAGCTGCATTTCAAAGTCCTCCAAAATAAAATAAGCAGCGGGATGATCCCTACTGCCGAGAGACAGATCCGCAAATCACCGCAGATCCTTCACCAATAGAGACAGTTACGGCACTGTCGTAGACACTGCCGGGCCATTCATCCGGCAATATATCGGCAAAATATTGTTTTTTGTTGCAAATTTCCTTAACAACAACTATATTTTAACATATTATTAACATTTGTCAACACTCTCCGTCTACAAATCATATTTCTTTTCCGCCCTTGCTTTTTGTCTATAATCAACAATAATATTATTTAATTTTTATTCACATATTTTTTACAATCACTTTAGCCTTTTATGATTGAAAAAACGGCTTGTCTGTGTTAAAATACATTACAATAAAATTGTATCCGAGGTAGCCTATGTCTCATCTTATTGAACTGAAAAACGCATACAAAATATACAATCCGGGCGAAAACGAGGTCAGGGCGCTTGACGGCGTTGATCTTTGCATAGATCAGGGCGACTTCGTTGCCATCGTCGGTCACTCCGGCTCGGGCAAATCCACGCTGATGAATATGCTCGGACTGCTTGACGTTGTGACAAGCGGAACATATATTCTCAACGGCAAGGATGTTTCCGATATGGACGACGACGAGCTGAGCGATATCAGAAACCGTGAAATCGGCTTTATTTTCCAGGGCTTCAACCTCATACCGAGCCTCACGGCGCAGGGAAACGTTGAGCTTCCGCTGATTTACAGAGGAATGAAAGCCGAGGAAAGGCATAGGCTTTCCACCGAGGCGCTCAAACGTGTAGGACTCGAAAAGCGAATGGAGCATCTGCCGAATCAGATGTCGGGCGGTCAGCAGCAAAGAGTTGCCATTGCCCGTGCCGTTGCGGCAAAGCCTCCCGTTATCCTCGCCGATGAGCCTACGGGAAACCTCGACTCGACCTCAGGCAAGGAAGTAATGCGAATAATCAACGAGCTTTGGTCTGAGGGCAGAACGGTAATTCTCATCACCCACGACGATTCCATTGCCGAATCCGCCCACCGTGTTATAAGAATTAGCGACGGAAAAATCGTTGACGATTATACAAATGAAAATATTACGCCCGAAAGCAATTTGAGTAAATAAAAAGGATAAAAATAAACCCTCTGCATAGAATAGATATAAATCTATTTCTTTGAAGAGGGTTTTTCTATGTGCGGAATTATGGGCTACATCGGCGATGAAAACGCTGCTGATATAATTATATCGGGACTTGAGGAGCTTGAATACAGAGGTTATGATTCGGCAGGTCTTGCCGTCGGAGACGGTGAAAAGATCATGACGGCAAAGGTTGTCGGAAGTCCGTCGGGACTTAGAAAAGAGGGCGAGGGAATAAGCGGTCACATAGGTATAGGTCACACACGCTGGGCAACTCACGGCGCGCCCACGGTCACAAACGCCCATCCGCATATGAGCCGAAGCGGACTTTTTACGGTCGTTCACAACGGCATTATCGAAAATTATGCGGAGCTTAAAGCCGAGCTTGAGGAGCAGGGCTTTGAGTTCAGAAGCGACACCGACACCGAGGTAATAGCGCAGATGCTCGAATATCTCTATAACGGAGATCTCAAGGGTACGGTCGGCTCGGCTCTTGCAAGGTTCAAAGGCTCGTACGCACTCGGAATTATGTGCCGTGACTATCCCGACTGTCTTGTGTGCGCCAAGCTTTCAAGTCCCCTGTTTGCAGGCGTTTCAAGCGGCTGTGTGTATCTTGCCAGCGACGTTTCCGCCATTGCAGGAAAAAGCGATCGTATTTTCAGGGTGAACGACGGCGAGATCGGCATACTCAAAAAGGACGGTCTGAAAATATTTGACCTTGACGGATGCAGAATCAGAAAAAGTGAAATCAAAATAAAAGCCTTTGACCGCAATTCCGACAAGGGCGGCTATAAGCACTATATGCTCAAGGAAATCACAGAACAGCCTGCGGCAGTCAGGCGCACTCTGTCGGAATTTATCAACGAATCGGGCAGAATAAGATTTAAGGGTCTGCACCTGACGAAGCAGGAGATACAAAGCCTTGACCAAATTATCTTTGTTGCCTGCGGCTCGGCATATCATGTCGGTACGGTGGGCGCATACGCCTGCGAAAAGCTCTGCAGAAAGCACGCACGGGCGGTCATAGCCTCGGAATTTCGTTATATGCACCCTTATCTTGACGAAAAAACTCTCGTCGTTATAATCAGCCAGAGCGGAGAAACCGCTGACACCCTTGCCGCTATGCGTATAGCCGAGGAAAAGGGAGCGAAAACAATCGGTATCGTCAACGTCGAAAACAGCACGATCGCTCAGGAGTGCAAAAATGTTATTATGACAAGAGCAGGCAAGGAGGTTGCCGTTGCCACGACCAAGGCATACTCCGCTCAGCTTGCGGTAGTCTATGCCCTTGCGATCCGTCTTGCCGAAATTTCCGGCACGCTCGGCAGAAGCGAGGCCGCCGGATATGTTGCGGAGCTGAAAACAATACCCGAAAAAATCGAAAGTCTGCTTTCTGATATTGAAAAATACAAGCCTTTTGCGGATATTGCCGACAGCTCCGGTTATATCTGCTTCATCGGCAGAGGCTTTGACTACTGTGCGGCGATGGAAGCCTCGCTCAAACTCAAGGAAATCTCCTACATTCCCTGCGAAGCCTATGCCGCAGGAGAGTTGAAGCACGGTACAATCTCCCTCATTGACAAAAACAGTCTGACCGTTGCCCTCTGCTGTCAGGAGGAGCTGAAAACAAAGACAGAATCAAACGTCAACGAGGTCAGGGCAAGGGACGGAAAGACGATAACAGTCTCCTCGTCGGACGGCGATATCATCATTCCGAAAACCTTTGATATCTTCACACCGTCGCTTGAAGTTATCCCATTACAGCTTCTTGCCTACTATACGGCTCTTAAACGGGGCTGTCCGATCGACAAGCCACGCAACCTTGCCAAAAGTGTTACCGTTGAATAAACTTGTAATGCTAAAATCTCTTAAATATTATGTTCATTTTATTGACAAAACGCCTCTTGCAGTTGTATAATTATATGCAACAAATATCAAGTGCGGAGGTATTTTTATGCAAAAGGAACCCTTGCGTTTTAAAGACGGTAAATTCAAGATCATGCTTCTCGGCGATCTTCACGATTGCTATGATATGAAGAACGACAATGCGGCAGACAAGATGGACGATACCCTTGCCCTCATCGGCAAAGCCGTAAATGAGTTAAAGCCGGATCTTGTTATTTATATGGGAGACAATGCAAGAGCCTCAACAGAATATGAAATGAGAGCTGTCATAAGCCGGATTACCTATCCGGTTTCCGTAAGCGACACTCCGTTTGACCTTGTTTTCGGCAATCACGACCGTGAATGTGAGGTCGATCTTCCAACTCAGCTCAAGCTCTACCGTGAGCACGAAAACTGCTACGCTTTCAACGCCGACGACACTCTTTCGGGTTACGGCAACCACAATCTTATAATTAAATCGGGCGACGGCGAAAAGGATATCTTCAACCTCTGGTTTATCGACAGCCACAACCTTTATCCCGACCGTTCAAAGTCATACTACGACGCTGTTCACGAGGATCAGATCGAATGGTACAAGAAAACGGCAAAGGAGCTTGCCGAGAAAAACGGCGGCAAGGTTCTCCCCTCTCTCCTCTTCCAGCACATTCCCGTTCCCGAGGAATACGAGCTTCTCAGGGAAGCAAAGCCGTATGAAAAATTCGATTGCGTTCAGGGACACAAAACCTACAGCGACAAGTATTATATGCTCAAGCCTGAGGTCGAGGGCTATCTCGGCGAGGCTCCGGCGGTTCCCGATTTCAACAGCGGTGAATTTGCCGCATGGAAAGAAACGGGCGATGTACTCGGCGCATTCTTCGGTCACGATCATATGAACGATTTTGCAGGCTATGTTGACGGCATACTCCTTGCGCAGTGCAAAACGGCAGGCTTCAGAGTATATACGGACGGCTGCCGTTCGGGTGTCAGACTTATCACTCTTGAAGAGAACAATCCCGAAAACGTTCAGACAAGAATGTATCATTTCAAGGACTTCGGATTAAAGAGCAAGAGCCTTGATCCCTATATGAGAAATGTCTCCGACAGGCAGGATATGAAGCTTAAAGCCGCAGGTGCGGCGGTCGGAACGGTTGCGGCGGTTACAGCGGCGGCAGTTGCGGCAAACAAAGTTATCAAAAAAACGAAAAAGAGTAAATAAACGGCATATACTAAGACCGAGGCTGAGGCTTCGGTCTTTATTATTTGCAAAACGGTGATAATATGCTTCTTTCCTTTGACGGAAAACCCGAGGAAACCTACTTCGGTGAGATCAGTAAAGATATCCTGACCGTCGGGATCATCTCATCAGACGAGCTTAAAAACCACTATACTCAGCTCGGCATAACGGCGAGGGAATATATCTGCTTTGACTTCGGCGACAGCTCATTCAGAAGCTCCGTGACCGTCAATTCGGAAAGCTTCATCTTCCCTGTCAAGGTCATCAGCTCCGATGCCGGAGACAAAAGCGAAAGTCAGGCGTGTTTATATTTAAGAAAAGAGCTTGCCCTGATAGTTACGGGCAGGGACGATGACAAATCGCTTTTCAAAGCATTTTCAAATGCGGTTGAGGATCTCGGAGCGGACGGAGCGTCGGTAGAAAAATTCGTCAGTCTTTTCTTCGGCAAGCTGACCGATGACGACGGAAGAAAAAACGAGGAGACGGAAAAAGCAATAAACAATCTTGAAGAAAATGTTATCAAAAACGGCAGATATGCAAACGTAAACGAGCAGATTTTAATGTATAACAAAAAGCTGATGTCGCTGAGGAATTATTACGAACAGCTCGTCAGCATCGGAGAAAGACTTTACGAAAACGAAAACGGAATATTTGATGAAGATAAAACATATTATTTCAAGACGATAAGCGACCGAGCCGACAGGCTTTGCGCCGAAATAAATCTGTTCCGTGAAAATCTCGTCAGGCTCAGGGAGGCTTATCAGGCAAGGCTCGATCTTAAAATGAACAATACAATGAAGCTTCTGACTGTCATTACCGTTATTTTTCTTCCGCTGACGCTGATAACGGGCTGGTACGGAATGAACTTTATCAATATGCCCGAGCTGACCTCGCCCTACGGCTATCCTGCCGTCATCGGCGTAAGCGTTGCCGTGGCGGTTATATGTATTGTAATTTTCAAAAAGAAAAAACTTCTCTGACGCTTGACAAGAGAAAAAAGCGGTGGTATAATTCGATCATATTGAAAAGCAATGATGAAGAGAAGTAGCGCAGAAGATCGTTCTCAGTGAGCGGCAGAGAGTGCGAACGCCGTAAAAGAGTTTGCGTGAATAACACTTCGGAGCTTCAAGCCGAACGCTTTTGTCAGTAGGTGCGACGTTGACGCAGCGTTAATGCGTATGGCTTATTTGAGCCGTTAAGGGACTCGTAAGAGTAATTTAGGTGGTACCGCGG
>JAXJRE010000145.1:0-11357 GCA_036310785.1 Acutalibacteraceae bacterium | reverse complement strand
TTACCCCCTGCGCCCCTAGATAGGCTGTGTTGCTATATTTTTTCGGCTACCGCAAGGTGGTCTGTTTTCGTACGCCCTTTTTGGGATGGTACTCAAATTACAATGTTTCAAACTTTTCCCTCCTGAAAAAATCTTTAAACAGATTACAATAATAATATAATTATTTTCCGATTTTGTCAATATTTTATGCGGCAATGAATTATCGCTGTGAATTAACGGATAAATTTTTAAAGTAAAAGAATGAGAAAATATTGCAAAAGTATGCTGAGAGCGAATCGGATAGGCATAAAGTGATGTAATAATAACAAAAATTACTTTACATTAGTATCAATATGTAAGATGTTTGATAAAAAACAGACAATATTTTGCACAAGATATTGACAAATCAGCATTTTTACAATAAAATTAATATAAATAGAAGGAGAGCTTACCAGAAAGGACGTGCCGCACAAGATGATGTATTTATTGTATCGTTCGTTTGTTTCAGTTTGGGTTTCACTCGTTATGATGTTTGTCAGCTTTGTCCCCGGATTTGTTGCTCCCGAGAATACGGGTGCAGAGGGAAAAAGCTACCCCTACATTTTGGTCCACGGCTTTCTCGGCTGGGGAGAGGAAGAGGGCATTGACGAGGATCTTTCCTACTGGGGTGCTTCTGCCTGCTACCTTATGCAAGAGCTGAGAGACAGGGGAGTAGAATGTCGGAATGCTTCTGTCGGCCCGTTCTCAAGTAACTGGGACAGAGCCTGCGAGCTTTATGCTCAGCTTACCGGATCAACGGTTGATTACGGTGTCGCTCATTCTAAACAGCATAACCACGCCCGTTTCGGCAGAACATATACCGAGCCTATGGTTGAGGGCTGGGGCGAAATCGACGAAGACGGACATATCAAAAAGATCAACCTTGTCGGTCATTCCTTCGGCGGAAACACAATAAGACTTATGCAGGGACTTTTGTCCAAGGGATATGCGGCTGAAATCGAAGCGACCGATCCCGACGATATCTCTCCGCTTTTCACAGGCGGAAAGGCAAATTACGTCAATTCGGTTACGACAATCTGCACGCCGAACAACGGTACAAGCCTTGCGTTTATTGCCGATGATCTTCACCTTATTGCGATCGGCGAAATTGCGCTGTTCCTCTATGCCGCAGTTATGGGACGTTCTCCTCTCAACGGCTATGTTGATTTCCACCTTGAACAGTTTGGTCTTACATATGTTCCCGGACAGAAAACTACGGTCAGCGATGTATATAAAGCAATCAGCACGATACTCCAGCAAAAATATGACAACGTTGCGTTTGACCTCTCCTGCGAGGGAGCAAAGGCTCTGAATGATCACATTTCTCCCGATCCGAACGTATACTATTTCTCGTATGCGTTCGATTCAACCGAGGCGGATCCGCTCACGGGCAAGGCTCAGCTTCCTATTCCGAGCACTCTCTTTATCCTCCGCTCGTATGCCGAGATGATGGGTGTTTATCCCGATAATCCCGACGCTCCATATCCTATCGACGAGACATGGAGACCGAATGACGGACTTGTCAATGTTGTGGCGGCTCAGTATCCGTTCGGCGATCCTCACAAGGATTATGATCACGAAAGCATTGAGCCGGGTATGTGGAATGTTATGCCGGTCAGCATCGGCGACCACGGAAACGCCATCGGAATCGGAGTTACGACAGAGGCCTTGGTTGATTATTACATGGGTATGATCGGCATGATTGACAGCCTTCCGATAACCGATTGACATTATAAAAATTTTGAATAACAAAGCATCTCCGGGTGAAAAATATAACCGGAGGTGCTTTTTCGTTGAAAAAGTGTATTCGAATTGTCAGCGTGATCTGTTTTTTTGTTTCGGGAGTTATAATGATGCTCCTTGTGGTTGGATATGTCCGTATTCCCGATGAAATGACGATCACGGAATATGACGAGATCAACGTAGGAAAAACATATGTATGTCAGGCTCTTATGAATTACGGGGCAGAGGATGTTTCTCCCGTTGAGACCGAATACTCGACCTCCGTAAAGCTCTTTAATATCTTTCCCGTTAAGTCCGCAAAGGTTAAGGTCTCACGCCGAAAATACGTTGTCCCCGGAGGAAACGCTTTCGGAATACGCCTGTATACAAAAGGCGTGATGATTATCCGCGTTGACGGGGTAACGACCCCGTCGGGTAACGTCAGTCCCGGTAAGGCTGCCGGGTTAAAAGAGGGAGACATGATAATCTCCGTCGATGGCGTCGATGTTTACCGCAACCGTGAGCTTTCGGCGATTTTTGCGTCGAGCGGCGGTAAGACGCTGAAGCTGGAAATCGAGCGTGACTCAAAGAAAAAGGAGATAAATTTTACTCCTGTTCTATGCTCGGAGGATTCGACCTATAAGGGAGGTCTGTGGATCAGAGACAGCACGGCGGGAATAGGAACGGTGACTTGGTATGACAGGACTAACGGAATTTTTGCAGGTCTCGGTCATGCCGTATGTGATGCGGACACGGGAGAGATAATGCCCCTTTCAGGTGGAGATGCGGTCGAAGCCGAGATCAAAGGGTGCTATAAGGGCACGAACGGCAGCGCCGGTGAGCTGTGCGGAGTTTTCTCCTCAGGCTCAATCGGAAGCCTCTATATCAACGGAGAAACAGGTGTTTACGGAATAATGGACTCCTTTGACGCAGATGATAAGGTTGTTCCCGTTGCACTCAGACAGGAGGTCAAGACCGGTGCTGCTCAGATCATTTGCACCGTGGACGACACGGGAGCGGAATATTACAACATTGAAATCAAGAAAATATTCGACGGAACGGATAACCAGCGCAATATGGTGATAAAGGTTACAGATCCCGCTCTGCTTAAAAAAACGGGCGGAATTGTTCAGGGAATGAGCGGCAGTCCGATAATTCAGAACGGTATGCTTGTCGGGGCGGTAACCCATGTTTTCGTGGACGATCCGACCGAGGGCTATGCAATATTCGCCCAAAATATGACGGAAACCGCTCAGGGAGTTGAGGAGTATCTTAAAGCCTCATAAAATAATGTCAAATTGAACAAATTATAGTCGTTAAATCGAAAATAATTGCCCTTTTGCTCGGTTGACTTTGCAGGGGCACTATGTTAAAATATAATCAAAATAAGAAAGGTTCTTTGTGACTGACGGAATTTGTGGATAACCACAGGGAAGCAAAGGATCACATAAGCCGACCGTCTGGGCACACTTATTCCTTGCTTATAAAGGCATAAGTGCGCCCTTATTGCTTTACGGAGGGATTTTATGAAAAAAATCGCAATCATCATGGGAAGCGACAGCGACCTTCCCGTAGTAAAAAAAGCCGTCAAGGTTCTTGAGGAGTTTAACGCTCCTTACGAGGTACATATTTTCTCTGCTCACCGAACTCCCGAGGAGGCTGCCGATTTCAGCCGCAACGCAAGAGAGAACGGCTTCGGAGCAATCATCGCCGCCGCAGGAATGGCGGCTCACCTTGCAGGAGCTATTGCCGCAAATACAACACTTCCCGTTGTCGGTATTCCGATCGCTTCGGGAGGACTCGGTGGTATTGACGCACTTCTTTCAACTGTTCAGATGCCGACGGGTATACCTGTCGCTACAGTTGCCGTGAACGGTGCAGCCAATGCCGCTTTTCTTTGTCTGCAAATGCTTGCCGTTTCGGACGGCGAGCTTGCCGAAAAAATACTTGAAAAACGTAAAAAAGACAGCCTTGCCGTGCTTGAAAAGGACAGGGCGGTCATGGATAAATTAAAGGAGGACGCATAATTATGAACAAATGTGAACAGCTTTACGAGGGCAAAGCAAAGAAGGTCTTTGCAACAGAGGATCCGGAGTACGTTATCGTTTCCTACAAGGACGACGCAACCGCTTTTGACGGACTGAAAAAGGGTACGATCTCAGGCAAGGGCGTTGTAAACAACAGAATGTCAAACTATCTTATGAAGCTTCTTGAAAAGCAGGGCGTCCCCACGCACTATGTTGAGGAGCTTTCCGACCGTGAGACCGTAGTACGCAAGGTTTCAATCGTTCCGCTTGAGGTAATCATCCGCAACGTTTCCGCCGGCTCTTTCGCAAAGCGTTACGGCGTTGAAGAAGGCATTGTATTTGCCGAGCCGACAATCGAATTTTCCTACAAGAACGACGATCTTCACGATCCTCTGCTCAACTCATACCATGCGGTTGCTCTCGGACTTGCAACCCGTGAGGAGATCGAGAACATCAAGAACATGGCATTCAAGATCAATTCTGTTCTCAAAGAGTATTTCAAGAGTCTCAACGTAACCCTTGTTGATTTCAAGCTTGAGTTCGGTAAGCTCTCCGACGGAACAATCGTTCTTGCCGATGAGATTTCTCCTGACACCTGCCGCTTCTGGGACAGCGAGACAAATGAGAAGCTTGACAAGGACCGTTTCCGCAGAGACCTCGGCGGAGTTGAGGACGCCTACGAAGAAATGATGAAGAGAGTTTTTAAATAAGAAACGGAGTTATTTATGTCGAATATACATGAAGAATGCGGAGTTTTCGGCGTTTATACAAGCAAACCGTATGAAATTGCCAAGACCGTGTATTACGGACTTTATGCCCTCCAGCACAGAGGACAGGAATCCTGCGGTATTGTTGTAAATGACGACGGACTTTTTACCGCATATAAGGATACGGGACTTGTCAACGATGTTTTCACACCGGAGCATATGGCTCAGCTCAGCCAGGGCAATATCGCCATCGGTCATGTCCGCTACGGAACTACGGGCGGCTCGGCAAGGGACAACGCTCAGCCGATTGTTGTCAATCACATCAACGGCAGAGTGGCTCTTGCTCACAACGGCAACCTCACAAATTCCTATGAGCTGCGCCGTGACCTTGAGCTGAAAGGCTCTATCTTCCACACCACCTCGGACACGGAGGTCATTTCCTACATAATCACAGAGGAAAGACTGACCGCACCGTCAATCGAGGAGGCCGTAAACCGTGCGCTCAACCGTATCAAGGGAGCGTATTCGCTTGTAGTTATGTCACCGACCAAGATGATCGCAGTCCGTGACGAAATGGGCTTCCGTCCGCTTTGCATCGGCAGACTTCCCGAGGAGGACGGCTATGTCGTAGCCTCCGAGAGCTGTGCTCTTGACGCAGTCGGAGCTGAATTTGTCAGGGATGTCGAACCCGGTGAGATCGTTGTGTTTGACGGCAAATCCGCCCGCAGTATCAAGGATCACTGCGGAAAGGCGAAGCCGCACACCTGCGTTTTCGAGTACATTTATTTTGCACGTCCCGATTCCGTTATCGACGGTGCAAGCGTACATGAGGCAAGAATCAGAGCAGGCGCTTTCCTTGCTCTTGAGCATCCCGTTCAGGCCGATGTTGTAATCGGCGTTCCCGATTCGGGACTTGATGCCGCTCTCGGCTTTTCAAAGCAGTCGGGTATTCCCTATGAAATAGGTTTCATTAAGAATAAATACATCGGCAGAACCTTCATTTCTCCCGGTCAGAAGAGCCGTACCAACCAGGTGCGTATCAAGCTCAATCCGATAACCAATGTTATCAAAGGCAAAAGAGTTGTTATGATCGACGACTCTATCGTAAGAGGTACGACCTGCGCCAGAATAGTTAAGCTGCTCAGAAATGCAGGCGCAAAGGAAATCCATATGCGTGTTTCCGCTCCGCCGTTCCTCAATCCCTGCTATTACGGCACGGACATTGATTCACGTGACAATCTGATCGCCTGTCATCATACCGTTGAGGAAATAGCCGAGATTATCGGCGTTGACAGCCTCGGTTACCTCAGCGTTGACAATGTTAAGAAGATTGCCTGCGGCGACCAATGCAAGGGCTATTGCACCGCCTGCTTCGACGGCAATTATCCCACCGAAGTGCCGAAGGAAACCCATAAGAGCAAATTTGAATGTAAAATATCCGAAAGACAAAAGGAGAAAAAGTGATGAACACAAAATCACATTCCGAAAGCTACGCCGCGGCAGGCGTTGATATTACGGCAGGCTACAAGGCTGTCGAACTGATGAAGTCGCATATCGCAAGAACAATGACCTCGGGCGTATGCTCGGACGTCGGCGGCTTCGGCGGACTTTTTGAGCTTGACACAGAGGGCATCGAAAAGCCCGTGCTTGTCAGCGGAACAGACGGAGTCGGCACAAAGCTCAAGCTCGCTTTCCTCATGGACAAGCACGATACGGTCGGAATTGACTGCGTTGCAATGTGCGTCAACGACATAATCTGCTGCGGAGCAAAGCCGCTTTTCTTCCTCGATTATATTGCCTGCGGCAAGAATGTTCCCGAGAAGATCGCCTCGATCGTTTCGGGCGTTGCCGAAGGCTGCGTTCAGAGCGGAGCCGCTCTCATCGGCGGTGAGACTGCCGAGATGCCGGGCTTCTATCCTGTTGACGAATACGACCTTGCAGGCTTCTCGGTCGGCGTGGTCGATAAGGCGAAGATCCTTGATCCCTCGACGATGAAATCAGGCGACGTTGTGATCGCTCTGCCGTCAAGCGGAGTTCATTCAAACGGCTTTTCTCTCGTCAGAAAGGTCTTTGACGTAGAAAACAGCGATATCAAGGCTCCCCGTGAGGAGCTCGGCGGAAAGTCCGTCGGAGAAACTCTCCTCACTCCCACAAAGATTTATGTCAAGCCTGTGCTTGCCCTGCTTGAGCAGGTTAAGGTCAAGGGAATTTCCCACATCACGGGCGGCGGATTTTATGAAAATATTCCAAGAAGTATTCCCGACGGTCTCGGCGCAGTTATCGACCGCAGTGCAGTAAAGGTACTTCCGATTTTTGACCTGATCGCCAAGACGGGCAATATCTCCGAGCGTGATATGTTCAACACCTTTAATATGGGCGTCGGTATGAGCATTGTTGTTGCTCCCGAGGATGCGGACAAGGCTCTTGAGGTCTTGAAGGCGAACGGCGAGGACGCATATGTTATCGGTAAAATTGAAAATTCAGAGGATAAAATAACGATATGCTGAAAACATTTCGGGAAAGCCTGTGCGCAGGCGTTTTGATAACGATCGGCGGAACCGTTTTTCTCTCCTGCGAGAACAAGACGGTCGGAGCGGTGCTGTTTTCGGTTGCACTGCTTTGCATCTGTTATAAGGGTTATTACCTTTTCACCGGCAAGATCGGCTACCTTGTCGAACAGCACGAAAAAAAAGATTTTGCCGACCTTCTGATCGGCTTGCTCGGCAATCTGATCTGCACGTTTTTGCTCGGTATACTTTTAAGAAACGTATTGCCGGATATCGGAGCTAAGGCGGCAGAGATGTGCTCGGCAAAGCTCCTGCAAAATCCGTTACATACACTCATCAGAGGCTTTTTCTGCGGAATACTTATGTACCTTGCGGTCAGCATCTATAAGGAGAAAAACTCCGTTTTAGGCGTGATTTTCTGCGTTCCCGTGTTTATACTCTGCGGATTTGAACACTCGATTGCCGATATGTTTTATTTCGGAACATCGGGACTGTTCGATACAAAAATAATACTTTTTATGGCTTTGGTCGTTGCCGGCAACACGTTCGGCGCAATGCTTCTTCCTGCGCTTAAAGGAATCCCGAAGCCCGATGAAAAATAAAAGGAGCGATATTTTGATGGAGAGCAAAGCAAGGATAGCCGTGCTGGTTTCAGGCGGCGGAACGAATTTGCAGGCGCTCATTGACGCTCAGAACAGCGGAATAATCACAAGCGGCGAGATAGTCCTCGTCCTGTCAAACAACAGCTCTGCCTACGCTCTCACGAGGGCGGAAAACGCAGGGATTGAAACGGCTGTCGTGCTGAAAAAGGAATGTGCCGACTCTGCCGGGTTTGAGAGAAAAATGCTTGACGAGCTTGAAAAACACAAAATTGATATGATCGTTCTTGCAGGCTTTATGAGTATTTTAAGCGCAGATTTTGTTTCGCATTTTCCCGAACGGATTATCAACGTGCATCCGTCGCTTATCCCGTCCTTCTGCGGCGAGGGCTTCTACGGACTCAGAGTTCACAGGGCGGCTCTCGACTACGGAGTCAAGGTCACGGGCGCAACGGTGCATTATGTCAATGAGATACCCGACGGCGGCAGAATAATTCTTCAAAAAGCCGTTTCGGTCGAGGAGGGCGACACGCCCGAAATATTACAGAAAAGGGTAATGGAGCAGGCGGAATGGATAATTCTGCCCCGTGCGGCCGAGCTTGTCGCAGCCCGTATTCTCAATGAAAGGACAGCTTGAAATGAATATATATGAAGTCACTTCAATGAAAGACCGCATCAGCGGCAACCCCTATGTCGGCCGTGGAATCGTAATCGGCAGAACTGCCGACGGAACAAAGGCGGCAACAGCCTATTTCATCATGGGCAGAAGTGCAAACAGCCGTAACCGTATTTTCACGGTGAAGAACGGCGAGGTTTTCACAGAGCCGTTTGACGCCTCAAAGGTCGAGGATCCCTCGCTTATCATCTATGCGGCGCTCCGAAGACTTGAAAACAAGCTGATCGTTACAAACGGTGACCAGACCGACACGATATATGACGGAGTTAAGGACGGCAAGAGCTTCTCGGAAAGCCTTGAAAGCCGTGAATTTGAGCCTGATGCTCCGAATTTCACTCCCCGTATCAGCGGTATGCTCACCTTTAAGGACGGCGGTTTTTCCTATGAAATGAGCATACTCAAGAGCCTTGACGAGGAGGGCAGCGACTGCGCCAGATACACTTTCTCCTATCCCTCAAAGGCAGGTCTCGGACACTTTATCCACACCTATGTGACCGACGGCAATCCCATTCCCACGTTCCAGGGCGAGCCTGAGCGTGTTGCGATCCCCGACAGCATCGACGATTTCGCCGAGGAGATCTGGGAAAACCTCAACGACGACAACAAAATTTCACTTTATGTAAGATATACCGACCTCACGGACGGAAGCTATACGGAAAAACTGATTAACAGGAACGGTAAGGAAGGTTGAATATGAAAGAATTTGAACTGAAATACGGCTGTAATCCCAATCAGAAGCCTGCAAAGATTTTTATGGAGGACGGAACTGAGCTGCCGATCAAAATTCTCAGCGGCAGACCGGGTTACATAAACTTCCTCGACGCATTCAACGCATGGCAGCTTGTCGAGGAGCTGAAAGAGGCTCTCGGACTTCCTGCGGCGACATCATTTAAGCATGTCAGCCCGACCTCTGCGGCTGTCGGCGTACCTCTCAGCGACAAGCTCAAGAAAGCTTGCTTCGTAGACGATATCGAAGGACTTGACGATTCTCCGCTTGCCTGCGCTTTTGCAAGGGCAAGAGGTACAGACAGAATGTGTTCGTTCGGCGATTTCATTGCTCTTTCTGATGTCTGCGACGTCACAACGGCAAACCTCATCAAAAGAGAGGTTTCAGACGGAATAATTGCTCCGGGCTTTGAGCCTGAGGCTCTTGAAATTCTCAAATCAAAGAGAAAGGGCAACTACAACATCGTTGAAATTGATCCCGACTATGTTCCTGCTCCGATCGAGCGCAAGCAGGTTTACGGCATCACCTTTGAGCAGGGCAGAAATAACTTTGAGATCAACAAGGCTCTGCTTGACAATGTTGTCACCGCCAACAAAGAGCTTCCCGACTCTGCAAAGAGGGACCTTATAATCTCGCTTATCACTCTTAAATATACCCAGTCCAACTCGGTTTGCTATGCCGTTGACGGACAGGCTATCGGCGTCGGCGCAGGTCAGCAGTCAAGAATTCACTGTACCCGTCTCGCAGGCGGCAAGGCGGACACATGGTTTCTCCGTCAGTGCGACAAGGTGCTCAATCTTCCGTTTCTTGACACACTCGGCAGACCTGAGCGTGACAACGTTATCGACGGCTACATCAATAAGAATGAGGAGGACGTCTGCGCCGAGGGCAACTGGCAGAAGTATTTCTCCGAGCGTCCCGAGCCCCTCACCTCCGAGGAAATCAGAGCCT
The DNA here is from genome assembly GCA_036310785.1 of Acutalibacteraceae bacterium. Classification (GTDB taxonomy): domain Bacteria; phylum Bacillota; class Clostridia; order Oscillospirales; family Acutalibacteraceae; genus CAG-488. Next base: position 1,423 of record JAXJRE010000145.1, on the reverse strand, counting down.
ACCTCGACACAATCAGCGGTGTTTCACTCGGCTCCGATGCGTTCTTCCCGTTCGGCGACAATGTTGAGCGTGCCTACAAGAGCGGCGTAAGCTACATCGCACAGCCGGGCGGTTCAATCCGTGACGACCTTGTTATCAAGGCTTGTGACGAGAGGAATATGGCAATGGCATTCACGGGTATGCGCCTTTTCCACCACTAATTTTTGACGGATCTTTTTCCGCCATACAGCCCAAAATTTTCTTGCCAATATACATATTGGTGGCGAGAATTTTGAACTGTCTGACAAAAAAATCTCTCGTCAAAAAACGCAGAGACTTATTGCAAAATGCACTGTGAACAATTTTATATTATAAATGACGGATCTTTTTACGTCAAATCAGACCTTAGACGGTAAAACTTTATAGTTTGATGAAACTATGCAAGGCTTCCCCTTGAGGGGAAGCTCCGCCGCAGGCGGTGATGAGGTGGAAAGTTAGACTTAAGATTTTAGACATTAGACGTTAGACGATAAAGTTTTAAAATTTGCTGAAATTATTCGGCTCCCTTGTGTAAAGGTAGCGAAGTGTCGCCACGGGAGTGAATGAACGTCCGGTGGACGTTCAGAGCCGTGGCGTGACCGAGCCGCAGCGAGAAAGGTGGCACGGAGGAACGACGAGACGGAGGGGATAAAAGCGAACGAAAAGGTTTATAGAAATAATAAGTTTCTTATCAATCCCTCAGTCACGACCTGCGGTCGTGCCAGCTCCCTTTACACAAGGGAGCCGAAAAACTTCATCAAACTTTAAAACGATATCGTCTAAAATCTAACATCTACTGTCTAACGTCTAATTTAAAAAACACATCTGCAAAGGAAGGATACTATGAGGAATATTGAAGAAGTGCGCCGCTTTTTTGAGGGCGACAGATATGCCGTTGAGGTGACGGGAATCGTTATTGACGAGGTTGATGACTGCTATTCAAAATGCTGTCTTGAGCTTGACGAAAGGCACTACGGTGCGCACGGTCAGGTGATGGGCGGCGTGATGTTCACTCTTGCCGATTTTGCCTTTGCCGTTGCGACAAACAGCGAAAACTCATTTACTGCCACGGCGGATAGCCATATCAGCTACCTTTCCTCGTCCAAGGGCAAAAAGCTCTTTGCCGAGTGCAGGAAGGTCAAGGAGGGCAGACGACTCTGCTTTTATGATATCACGGTTACAGACGACCTCGGTGCGGAGATTGCCGTGATCAGTACAACGGGTATTCACATTTCATAACAATAAAAATAAAGCGGCTGAGCATTGTCAGTCGCTATTATTTTATTCAATTTCAAACAGTCTGCGTGCATTTTCTGTCGCAGAGTTGATAAGCTGCTGAGTGTCGGTGTGTCTGACCTCGGCAATTTTTTCTGCCGAATATGCGATCAGATCCGATGAGTTGCGC
>JAXJRE010000144.1:0-4861 GCA_036310785.1 Acutalibacteraceae bacterium | reverse complement strand
TCGTCCCTTGTGCAGTCGATCAGAGGTCGGACAATGTTATCCCTTTGAGCAGGGATTGAGCAAAGCCCCTTAACCGACGTTCCCCTTGTGATGTTGAAAATCAGGGTTTCACAGCGATCGCTCAGGGTATGAGCCGTGGCAATAATAACATCGTCCGCAACGGAATTGAAAAATTCATAGCGGAGCTTACGCCCGTATTCCTCAACTCCGAGACGCTCACGCTCCGCGCCTCCCGGCACATCGGCAGAAAGGACATGAACCTCCACACCGAGCCTTTCACATTCCCTGATAACAAACATCTCGTCCCTGTCCGCCGTCTTCCCTCTTATCCCGTGGTTGACGTGACAGGCGATAATATTCATTTGATATACTTCTTTAAGCTCTAAAAGCACGTGCAACAGAGCCATGGAATCGGCACCGCCGGAAACTCCGACGGCAACCGTTCTGCCCGTCAAAGGCATATTGTAACGTCTTATTGTATTTTTGACCTTACATATCATTTCTGATCCTCTCCGCAGATATAAACAGAGTATGGTCGGCGTCCCAAATCATTTCAACGGTATCGGTAGGACCGTGACGGTTCTTTGCAACGATGATCTCCGCCTTGTTTGCAAGCTGCTGAGCATTTTCGTCCTCATTCTGATCCTCGTCGCCGTTGTTATAATAATCGGGACGGTAAAGCATCAGAACTATATCGGCGTCCTGCTCGATAGAGCCGGATTCACGCAGATCGGCAAGCTGAGGACGGTGAGAACCTCCCCTGCCTTCTGTTCCTCTGGAAAGCTGAGCGCAGACGATAACGGGAATTGCAAGATCCTTAGCCATGAGCTTCAGTTCTCTTGTAATTTCGCTGACCGCCTGAACACGGTTTTCAACCCTGCCTGCCGGACGGATAAGTCCGAGGTAATCGATTATAACACATTCAACGTCTCTCAGCCGTCGAATTCTTGCTTTCATTTCAGGAACGGTGATCGAGCTTGTGTCGTCAAAATAAAGCTCAACGCCCGAAAGCGCATTTGTCGCAATTCCGAGTCTCTGCCAGTCGTCGCCGTCAAGCTCGCCTGTTCTCATCTTTGCGGAATTTACTCTCGCCTCGGTCGCAAGTACTCTCATTGCAAGCTGTTCCTTAGTCATTTCGAGCGAAAACATAAGAGTTTTCCTCTTGCCGAGAACTGCAACGTTCCTTGCAAGATTTAAGGCAAAGCTTGTTTTACCCATCGCAGGACGTGCGCCTATCAAAATAAGGTCGGACTTGTGAAGACCTGTAAGCACCTTATCAAGATCCGAATAGCCTGTAGGATAACCCTTGTAAAGATCTTTTTCGGGTGAAGTTAGATGCTGGAGCGTTGTATAAACCTCTCCGACAATGATGTCTCCGATCTTTGACGGAGCGTTAGTCTTCTTGCCCTGACGAATATTATATATCTTCTGCTCCGCAGTTTCGAGCAGCTCCTCCGCCGCCTGATCCTGAGTTGAAGCGTCCTCGATTATCTCCTTTGAAGCGTTTATCAGGGAACGTATGTAAAACTTCTCCTTGACGATCTTGGCATAGGACTCAACATTGGCGGTTGAGGGAACGCACTGAGCAAGCTGAAAAAGATAATTCTTGCCTGCGGCAGAGTCATACACTTTGTCCCTGACAAGGCTGTCAAGCACTATCAGCGGATCTATCTTTCCTCCCGATGCGTCAATAGTCGCAATAGCGGTATATATTGCACGGTGCTGAGGCAGATAAAAATCGTCCGCACTCAGATAGACCTGAACCTGCGGCATACAGCTCGGATCCATCAGAATCGAGCCGAGCACCGCCTGTTCCGCCTCAAGGCTGAAAACAGATTCACTTGAATAATTTGTATTATCCATAGCTTTCTCTCCGGTTTATTACGCTTCGGAAACCGCAACCTTAAATTCGGCGGTAACTCCCTGATACAGTTTTACCGTGGCGGGATAAGTTCCGAAAGCCTTGATGTCGTTTACTGTGATCTTTCTTCTGTCAATGTCGATGCCGAACTGATTTTTCATTTCGGCGGCAATTTCCTTGGATGTGACCGAGCCGAAAAGACGTCCGCCCTGACCTGCCTTGGCAGTGACCTTGATTATCTTGCCTTCTATCTTTGCGGCGGCATCCTTAGCCTCCTGAGTTTCTACCGCAATCTTATGCTTCTTTGAATTTTCACGGTTCTGAAGCTCTGTCATCGCCTGAGAATTTGCCTCTGCGGCAAGCTTTCTCGGGAAAAGAAAATTACGGGCGTATCCGTCGGACGTGTTGACAAGCTCTCCCTTTTTTCCGAGACCTTTGACGTCCTGATTGAGAATTACTTTCATTTTTTATACCTCGCTTTTGTTTATTGACTCATTGTAGCGGTCAAGGCTTCGCATAACCTGCTCCGTGACCTCTGCAAATGTAGAATTTTTAACCTGCACGGCAGCCATTGTCTGATGTCCGCCGCCGTTCATATACTCCATAATAACCTGTACGTTCACCGCACCGAAGGAACGAGCTGAAACACAGATACAGTCGCCGAGCTTGAATATGACGAACGAAGCGTCAACACCGCTGACGCAAAGCAGCTCGTCGGCGGCCTGTGCGCTGATAAGTCTGATATTCGGCGTTTCGTCATCGGCAACGGCAATGGCACAGTTTTTATATTTCTTTGCCGAATCAACGATCTTGTTTCTTTCACGGTAGCTGTCCATATCGTTTGCAGAAAGCTTTTTCACCCTGATCGGATCTGCGCCGAAATCCTTGAGCTTCGCCGCCGCTTCAAAGGTGCCCACACCGACCCTGAGAATAAAGTTCTTGGTGTCAAGCATAATTCCCGAAAGCAGAGCGTCTGCAACAAAGCTGCCCGTTTCGTCAACGGCGGGAATGTATTCAATAAGCTCCGTCACAAGCTCAGCCGTTGAGGACGCACTCGGATCGTGGAAGAATATGACCGCATCGTCAATATAATCAACCGCTTTTCTGTGATGATCTATTACAACCGTCATTTTAGACATCGAAAGAAGATCGGGACTCTCAACAAAGGTCTTGATGTGAGTATCAACCACAATCAGAAGATTCTTTTTATTCTTGGCAAAATCGAGCTTTGCAGTCTCGGTCGAAACAACAACATCGGGGAATTCGCTGTCTGCCCTTTCAAGCAGGGAGGCTGCCATTGACTTCTCCCTGTCGGTAACAAGAAAGGCATTTTTGCCGAGCTTCTTGGCGATACAGACAATTCCGAAAGCCGAGCCTATTGCGTCAAAATCAGGAAATCTGTGTCCCATTACATAGACGTTTTCACAACCCTGAATAAGCTCTGCCAGCGCAGAGGCAACAACCCTTGACTTGACCTTACTACCTGTTTCAACGCTCTTTGAAACTCCGCCGAAGAAGTCGTATTTATCCTTATTCCTGACAACCGCCTGATCTCCGCCTCTGCCGAGAGCCATATCAAGCGAAAGCTTGGCGTTCTTTTCACACTCGGATATGTTTGCACCCGTTCCGACTCCGACGGAAAGAGTAACTCCGACATACTTGCCGTCATAGGTATATTCTCTGATCTCGTCAAGAATGTCAAACTTTCTCGTTATCATATCGTCAATATTCTGCTTTTCGGCAACAACATAGAAGCTGTTGTCGCTGACCTTAGTGATAAGACAGTCATACTTTCCGAGCCACGTTTCGATTTTCTTTTCAACGCCGTTTCTGATTGCGGCGCAGTCGCTCTCCCTGTGATCCTGCTGAATTTCCGACATATTGTCGATAGTCATAATTGCAAGAGCCGGACGTGAACGGAAATAATCGTTTGCAATTTTTCTGTACTTCGTGATATCAACAAGGTACATAACGATCATATCATTTTCTCCGACCTTGACACGGTGAGAAAAAACATTGAAGCTCTTATCGTCACAGTCAATTACAACTCCGCTTACCGAAGCGTCAAGGAGAGTGTCAATACCGACATTCTCAAAAACGGAGCTTAACTCGCTGTAACCCGAGGAATGAGGGCCGATCGCTTCCTCAAAGCGGTCGTTAAACCACTCGATTTTGCCGTCTGACGAACAAATAATAATCGGAAGTGGATAATTATCGGAAATATTTTTTACATATTCCTCAAGATCCGAGGATATGTGGGTAATCAATTTCTGCTTTCTTGCGCTCATCAGGTCGTAGTACAACACAAGGTAGACAACAACGCCGATTAAAGCGATCAGCTCAATCACGGCAAGCCAAACAGGGCCGATTATAAATGTCAGCACGGTAAATAGCAAGGCCGCCGCCGAAGCCGCAGAAATAACCGGAAAACTGCGGATTAAAGATATGAGCTTGTCTTTCATAAATGACCAATCCTTTCTGCCGACTGCGGACGGGCATGAAGCTGAACGCAGTCTTTCTAATCATCGGAGAGCTTATACCTCCATAATGATCGAAAGAATCATCGGACTTCTCTTTGTTCTGTCATACATGAGATGAGAAACCTCATCTCTGACCTTGGATTTTATCGTGTTCCAGTCACGGATATTGTTATAAACACAGTTTTCAATCGCATAGCGTGCAATCTCTCTTGCCTCGTCGATAAGCTCCTCAGACTCCCTGACATAGACAAAACCTCTTGTCATTATATCGGGGCCTGCAAGAATTTCACCTGTGTAAGAATCCATTGTTGCAACAACGATTATAAGTCCGTCCTCAGCAAGACGTTTTCTGTCTCTGAGAACAACGTTGCCTACATCGCCCACTCCCGAGCCGTCAACAAATATCTGTCCGGCAGGAATGTTTTCAAGAGTCTTGATTCCGTTTTCGGATACATCAAGGCAAACTCCGTTATCTGCGATAAAAATGTTGCTTTTCGGAATACCCATACTTTCGGCAAGC
>JAXJRE010000143.1:0-4350 GCA_036310785.1 Acutalibacteraceae bacterium | reverse complement strand
GCTTATACGAACGCACAAGGGACGGCAAGCCTGTCAGCTTTTCGCTTGAAAAGGGTGAGAATTGCCGTTTGGACATACTTTGTGAGAATATGGGACGAGTGAACTACGGACCGAAAATAATGGACAGAAAGGGTGTCAAGGGCGTCAGATTCGGTCTTCAGTATCATTTCGGCTGGGATATGTATCCTTTGCCGCTCGATAACCTTTCCGAGCTGAAATTTAACAAGGAAACAGGTGAGGTAAACGTCGCTTCTTTCCTCAAGGGTATCCTGAATATTGACGGCAAGCCATGCGACACGTTTATAAGACTTGACGGTTTTACAAAGGGAGTTGTATTTGTCAACGGCTTCAATCTCGGCAGATATTTTAACACCGCAGGACCGCAGAAAACGCTTTATGTTCCTGCTCCGATGCTAAAACCGGGTGAAAACGAGATAATCGTATTTGAAACGGATCATTCCGACCGCTGTACCGTCACATTTCTGGATAAACCTGATTTAGGTTAAAAAGTAAAATAATCACACTATTTTAAACTATATGTTTAACTGATAGTGTGATTTTTTAAATATATGTTGACTGTTAGAAAATAATAATATATAATATAATTAAATGATAGGTGAATAAATATCACTTTAATTATTAATTAAGGAGAAACAAAAATGAAAGGATTTAAAAAAATTATTAGCTTCTTTATTGTTATGGTAATAATTATGAATATAAGCGAACAAGTTTATTCTATTGATACCATTAACAATGATGAAATAATATCAACAACCGTAACTGATACTACTAAAAGAATATATGGGATCAAACTTTCACAAAATAAAGAATTTTTGCTTCCCGGAAGTAAATTACAGCTTTCTGTACGAGAAATTACCAATCCAGATGAGTTGGATAATGCACAACAAATTTCTGAGTTTAATAATAATCAATATTCAGAAGAAATTGATACAGTTTATGAAAATGAAATAATTAAAGACACGTCTGATATATTAGATATTGAAAACAATGAAACAGTTTCTAAAGAATATCCTCATAAAGAACATATATTTACTTCCACAGAAAGTTGTATTCCTTATGAATGGCAAAGCAGCAATGAGGATATAGCAACTGTAGATCAAAAAGGCAAAGTAACAGCAATATCCACAGGTACAGCAGTAATAACAGTACAAACAAAAGATCATATTTTTATAGATGTATGTGAAATAATAGTCGTTAATGAGCTTCCTGATTACACAAAAAACGAGGTAAATAGAGTAGCTTCTATTTGGGAAACCGAGCATCAGGCTATTGCTATTGAATGGGTGAACCAGTATGAAAGCACAACATCAAATACTTCAGTCAAAACAATATCTCCCGGTACTTTACTTATAATTCTTGGATCATCAAACGGTTTTTATTATGCTAAGGTTTATGGCGAAACACAAGCATATTATATGTGGGCGGACAACATTTATGATCGTACTAAGCTTGGAATAATAGACATCGCATTAAAAAGCAATACATCCGATAAACGAAAACATAGAGATGTTTATCTAACTAATAAAGTTGAGTTATGTGTCCCATTGTCAGCAATGTACACCACTAATTGGAAAAGCTCAAATCCAAGTATTGCAACCGTATCATCTACCGGTGTTGTAACACCAAAATCCGAGGGTGATATTTATATATCAGTCGATCAAGGAGGCAAAAAGGATGCCATACATTTGACTGTTATAACAAAATATACATCTTCTAAATTTGGAATAGTTAATTCAAATTGGTGCGGTGAATACAGATGTGCAAATACACATTGTACTGTACAAGGACGTAAGGTTGCTGATTGGGAACCAAACAACGGATTGATTATATACGGCAAAAGTTTGAACTTTTATTACGGTAAAATAGTAAATTCAAATAATTATACATATTTCTGGATGAATAATATAAATGTTCAAACATGGTTTCCAAGATGTGAACTGGAGAATACGATTCCTAATCCACGATATGCGCCTCAAGGCTTTGCTTGTGACAACAACTATTGTTACTCCTTTGAAATTCAAGGAACATACGGTGCCGAAACAGGCCACAGGTTATACAGATACAATATCAATACAGGCGAAAGAATAAGAATGACTCCTCAAAATGTCGGAAATCTTAATCATGCCAATGACGCAGCTTTGGTTAGCTTCAATGTAAACGGAGTAAGAAAACAGTATTTATTTGTTATTACTTTATCCGGCGGAAGTGCAAATTACATTGTAAAACTCGAAATTAATTCAAACGGCAGTTATAGTGAAGTCGCACGTTATGTATTGCCAAGTACTATTGGGATAGGCGGAATTACATTACTTTCAGGCGGTGGTTCCTCTGCGGCAGTATTTTTATTGAAAAGCGGAAATTCATTTTATACTGCTTCAATAGCTGCAAATAAACCGAACGGTACCAACGTATGGGCATCAACTCCCTCACCTAAATTTTCACTTGTTGGAGATGCAATACCGGAATATACTTCACAGGGCATTCACTACGAAATAGCAACAGATAATCTTTATCTTGCTTATTCCGGAATAGACAATATACATAGGAACAATAATGTTTATATGTACAGAGGTATTCTTAATAAAAGCGGAAATGTAAGTAATTACAACAACGTCTGGTCTATAAACAAGTATTCCACTCAGAATCCGACCTTTGAACTCGAGGGAATAGGCTTCAGACCAAATCAATCCGACGGCAGATTGTGGTTTTTAACATTCGAAGGAGATAGTAATCCGGGCAAGTTTTATACCGACAGTCAAAGTATGAGATAGGGGGATAATCATGAAGAAAATAACCTCATTTTTATTAATTCTTTCTGTTATTTTTCTTTCTTCCTGCACAAGCAAACATGATGATAATACATCAACTACAATTACCAATCAAAGCACGACTATTATTACAACGACAGAAGAAAGTCATACATCAAGTTCAGTTCAGAACAACGATCCAAATACTAAATTCTTTTATAATAAAGAAATCACGGTTGATCCCTCCGATCCATATTCTGCATTTATGAAAAACCATTGTGAAGAATATGCTAAAGCGTGGGAAAGGAGAGCAAAGGAAAAGGAAAATACAATCGACTTTTTTAATAATTATATTGTATATCACCCTGATGTATATTATTTCCTCTATGACCTTGATAAGGACGGAACAAACGAATTGCTTCTTGGTAGCTGGCAGAAAATCGGCTATTATACCGAAGAGCCCGATCCTCCGAAAAAAATATGTATATCAAGTGTTTATACAATTCAAGACGGAGAAGTCGTTAAACTTGATACCAATACGTGGTGGAGTTTAGAATTTGTCTGGGATCGGGTTCTGCTTTCTAACGGCGTAATTATGACAACTTGGGGTGTAAAAGAAAATCCACATTGTTCTTTTTTTAAATTTGAAAAGAGCAAACCTTTTTTCAGATGTGGATTAATTCATGACGATAAAAATCAGAATATATTAATAAAAGACATAAAAGAATCAGACAAAACAATAATCAGTAAAGCTGAAAATGACCGTATATATAACGAAATGTGCGGTAATTCTTCCGTAGTTGATATCAACTGGAAACGTATTGATGAATACGGTAGTTGAATAGTATATTAAATTTTTCTTACAAATAAAATATCGGTATTTTTTCCCATATTACGGCATAACTTGTACAAAGGAGTTGACAAGCTATGTCTGTAATCGGAACGAAAAAAACGCTGAATTTTCACAAATACAGCCTGAAAATAACGGATATTTTATCAAATTGGAAAATTATTATTCCTGTCATTTTTTCTTTGGCAGGGATACTGACAGGCTGTTTCACAGGAAAAGGGGAGGGCAGGCTGTTCCAAGCCGTTACCGGTTATTTCAATAATGTTGTTCTCGGCAGGGATGCGCTGTCCCTCGGCTCTGATTTTATTTTTTATCTTATTTTGCCGTCAATTTTTCTGACAGTTGTTTTCTTCCTCGGGCTATCGGTTTTCGGTTCGCTTATAACCAATGCCGTTCCGCTTGTTTACGGTTATCTGATCGGCTGTGTGTCCTTTTATTTGTACAGCGAATACACGCTTAAAGGGCTGGCTTACTGCATTATTATGATTTTTCCTTACGGTGTGCTTTGTCTGCTTGCAATCGTACTTTGCTGCAGTGAAAGCATCAGTATGTCCGAATACATAATCAAAAGTATCTCTAAAACAGGAAAATTCCTGAATTACGGATTTAATACTTTCTATAAATCTTTCTTCAGGAATTTTATATTTGTTATTATTGCTTCGGCAGTAAAAACGGTGCTTGAATACTTATTCGGAAATCTTTTTACCTTTTAATTTGTTCAGAGGGTTAGAG
>JAXJRE010000142.1:0-9625 GCA_036310785.1 Acutalibacteraceae bacterium | reverse complement strand
ATCAGAGATGAGCTTTGCACACTCATGCCTCAGCTCGGCATTGATATGGTATTCCAGGGACACGACCACGTTTACCTCAGAACGGATTCGATGATCGACAACAAGGTTGAAAGTGTAACTACTTCAACCGTTGAATTCAACGGCAAGGAATACACCGTAAAGGAAAACCCTGTCGGCACGGTTTATGAGATCAGCGGATGCTCTGGCGTAAAGGTTTATAATCAGAAGGACGAGAGCCTTACCGATAAGTATTTCCCACGTGCAGAGGTCATTAAGAATGTTACAAAGTCTGTATTCTCAGGCATCAACATTGTCGGCGATACGCTCTATTTTGATGCTTATACGGTTGACGTTGAAAGCGGTGAGACAGAGAATATCGACTCCTTTGCAATCAGAAAGGATCTTTCCGTCAGAAAGGGCACAGGCGTTCAGCAGTCGATTGACTGGATGAAGCTTTTCTCAAAGATCGTTTCGGTAATCATTCCTGTTATCAAGACGATCATCAGCCGTGTGTTTGAGTGCTTCAGCCTTAAAATCTGGTAACTTATAAAAATAATAACCGAGCTTTCCGAAAGGATCGCTCGGTTGTTTTTATAACAGCACTTCTTTATTTGTACCGTAAAATATATCGTCTTTTCCCGAAATGTATTTGCAGAACTCTTCAAATTTGTCCCAGCAGCCGTTGACCTCCAATTCATAGGAGTGTCCCCAGATGTAGAAAATCTTTTCCGAGGTCGGGTTAAGACTGATAAATTTATCCGCCAATTTGTAAAGATTGTCCCAGTCAAGGTGGAATACGGACGGGTGAAACTCAAAAAGATCACGCTGCAAAGAAAAATCAAAGCTGCAAATCGTCGTTCTTGCGTACTTTACATTCGTCTTGTCCTCGATGATCTGAGCAATCCGTGAGTTGTAATTCGGCTGAGCACCGGGATAAGCCATTCCGATAACCTCGTAGCCTGCAAGCTCGCTGAGCTTTAGCCTGTCCTTTTCAACCTGACGGATAACCTTGTCCTCCGCCATCTCCGTCATATCGGGGTGGGTGAGGGTGTGGACGGCGACCTCGTGTCCCTTGTAAAGACCTGCAACCTCGTTGGGAGCAATCTTCTTGAAGTCAGTTTTCCTGCCACCGATATTCAGGCTGTAATCACCGCCCAAAAGCTCTGAATTGAGGTTAAAGGTCGATTTCAGACCGTATTTATTGAGTATCTCAACAAGCCGTCTGTCCTGCGCAACTCCGTCGTCATAGCTGAACGTGACGGCTTTCATTTTGCCGTTAAACATCTTTTTCAGTCCTTTTATAGGTTGTAAATCTGAATTTTATTCCGTTGTTTTCGTATTCCTCGGAGCACTTGGTCTGCTTCCATTCGTCGGGAGAGAGCACGGGGAGCTTTGCGTCCGCCTCGTCTGCAACAGCGTCAACGTGAGTTATCAGCGCCGTGTCGCAGTAGGGCAGGAGAAGAGAATAAATCTGCGCTCCGCCTATTACATAGACATCATCGGAATTGTATTCCTTGACTTTTTCAAGCAGTTCGTCAACGCTTTTGACAAATTCAGCGCCCTCAACCTCGTGAGCGTTCTTCGAAAGAACAATGTTTACTCTGTTTTTCAAGGGCTTTGAGCCGGGGAAGGACTCAAGTGTTTTTCTGCCCATAACGACAACCTTACCTGAGGTTGTCTTGCGGAAAAATTTCATATCGTCGGGCAGGCTGAAAAGAAGCTCGCCTTTGTTACCTATATTCCATTCCTTGTCTGCTGCTGCAATAAGCTTCATCTTTTCACCTCATATTGCGACGGGTATGTTTTTAATCTGTTCGTGAGTTTCGTAATTGTCAAGACGGACGTCATCGGTTGTGAAATCGTAGAAATCCTTTATTTCGGGATTGATCCAGAATGTCGGAGCAGGGAGAGGCTCACGGGTGATAAGCTCCTTTACAAGCGGAATGTGACGGTCATAGATATGAGCGTCGGCAATGACGTGGACAAATTCTCCGATCTCCATATCGCATACCTGTGCGAGCATATGGAGAAGAACGCTGTACTGAACGACGTTCCAGTTGTTCGCAGTCAGCACGTCCTGACTGCGCTGATTGAGTATTCCGTTGAGTACAAGCCTGCTGTTTTCGCCCTGAGTGACGTTGAAGGTCATGCTGTAAGCGCAGGGGTAAAGCCCCATTTCGCTGAGGTCGTGGTGGTTGTATATGTTTGTCATAATTCGGCGTGAGAACGGATTGTTCTTGAGGTCATAGATCACACGGTCAACCTGATCGAACATTCCCTCCTTGTATTTGTGCTTGACGCCGAGCTGATAGCCGTAAGCCTTGCCGATTGAGCCGTTTTCGTCCGCCCACGAATCCCATATATGAGAGTTAAGCTCATGGATATTGTTCGATTTCTTCTGCCATATCCAGAGTATTTCGTCAACGCAGGACTTGAAAGCCGTGCGACGAAGCGTCAGGGCAGGAAACTCCTTTTTGAGGTCGTAACGGTTGACTACACTGAAAAGCTTCTGTGTGTAGGCAGGCTCACCGTCCGCCCAGTGAGGACGAACCTTTTCACCCTTGGTATCGGTTCCGTTTTCGAGGATATTGTTACACATTTCAATAAACAGTTTGTCGGCGTAGCTCATTTGTCAGTCTCCTTTTTTAACGTTATTATACATACCTCAGGTCGGTTCAGAAATCGCAGGGGAACGGGATAGTCTCCGAGTCCCGAGGTAACAAATATTTGCTTATTGTCAAAGGAATAAAGTCCTTTGTCGGTCAGTCTGTTTGGATAGGTCAGCTTCGGCAGAAGGTAGCCGTTGTAGTAGATAGGACCTAAAAGGGGAAGTCTTATCATTCCTCCGTGGGTATCTCCGCTGAATATCAAATCAACTCCGAAGCCCTCGTATCGCTCGGTTTCGGGCAGGTGAGCAAGCAGTATGTTCAGCCTTTCGGGATCGGGTTCATCAAACTCGTTGTGGAGATCAAAGGACTGAGTGAAGTAAACGTTATTTATTCCGTAAATTGTGATTTCGTTTCCGTTGACTGTCAGATCGGTTTTCTTGTAGTCAAGCAGTTGAACATTTTGAAGTAATCTGATCTTGTCGGCATATTCGTCATCGGTGTCATGATCGCCTGTGACAACAAAGGTCTGTGCGATCTCCGAGAGCCGTTCAACAAAGCTGACCGCAAAGTCTATCTTATCGTAGCGGTTTCGTGTATACATATCGCCGAGGACGAAAATCAGATCGGGTTTACTTCCGGCAATAAGATCGGTAATTTTTTGGTTGTCCTTGCCGAAGCTGTCACCGTGAAGATCGGAAATGACGGCGATCTTCACGCTTTCTTCCACCTTGTCGCAGGGGATCGTCAGCTCGTTCAGCTTCAGGGAATAGTTCCCGACATACCATGACGGTACAAGGAGTGAAAGCACAAGCAAAGATGAGATTATTTTTTTCCTTTTTTTCAAACGATCACTCCTGAAAAACATTTTAATAGTATTATATAACATACCGTAGAAAAAAACAACAAAAACAATAAGCTTTTTACGGCTTATTGCTTCTGCGGCTTATAAAATAATGTCAAGTATCAGCATTGAAATGCAGGCAGGGATTCCGAGACAGACCGATGCGGCTACGGTGTACCAGTTTATTGCCAAGGTTATGCCCGTCAGCAGACCGAGGGCGTTGACCGCCAGCAGAGAGGCTAACCCCTGAAAGGCTGAAATAAACAGACTTTTGAGAAAACTGCCTTTTTTTATCATCGTTATTATCGGTATCAACATCACGAGGCAGACGGCGGCAATCACGGCATATTTCATTTCTCTTTACCGTCAAGGCTAAATTCGCCGCACAGCCTTTCAAGCTTTGCTTTTTTTATCAGAAAGCTGTACTGTGCTTCAAGCTCTTTCATCCTGTATATCAGAGCTTCAATAATAAGCGGATCGGTCGCCTCGTTAAACCTATCGTATGTGCCTCTGAGCTGTATTTTTATGTATTCCGCCGACCTTGCAAGCTCCCTGTCGGATTCGAATTTCTTATCGGTATCTGAAAAAATATCTAAAATCATTTTAACTCCCTCCGATAAAATGATATTGATAAGACAGGCAAAATATGATAAAATAAAGCATAAAATATACGGAGACGGTAAGATGATTTATGATATTATCATCGTCGGAGCAGGCGCATCGGGACTTGCGGCGGCGATCAGCGCAAAGCGCACGAACGCTAAACTGAATATAGCCGCTGTTGAGGCTCTGCCGAGGGTTGGAAAGAAAATTCTTGCAACGGGCAACGGCAGATGCAACCTGACAAACCTCAACGCAAAGGCTTCAATGTATTCAAACTCAAGGTTTGTTGAACCTGTCCTGAACGAATACACACCCGAAAAGGTGATAGGCTTTTTTCGTTCGGTCGGCTTGATGTGCGTTTCGGACGGCGAGGGCAGAGTTTATCCGATGAGTAATACCGCCGCTTCGGTGCTTGACGCTCTGCGCCTTGAAGCCGAAGAGCTCGGCGTTGAGTTTATTTGTGAAGAACACATTGACCGTATTGCAAAGAAAAACGGTATTTTTACGCTCGGCGAGCTTTCTGCAAGGAAAATTATCGTCTGTACGGGCGGCTGTGCATCACCGTCTCAAGGCTCTGACGGAAGCGGATATGCCTTGCTAAAAGGCTTGGGACACAGGATAACCGAGGTTTATCCTGCCCTTGTTCAGCTCACGACAGAGGAAAACACAAAGTCGCTAAAGGGCATCAGAGCCAAGGCGAATGTCACTCTGAAAAAGGACGGAATGCCGATCGACTGCTCAAAGGGCGAGGTGCTTTTTACCGATTACGGACTTTCGGGTATTTCCGTTATGGATATCAGCCGAAGCGTAAAAAAAGAAAAATACGATTGTATTATTGATGTTTTACCGAGCTGTGATACGGCTGAGGCTGTGGACTTTCTGCTTTCTCTTGAAGGTAATATACCTGCGGAAAATGCGCTTTCGGGTATGCTGCCGAAAAAGCTCGGTCAGTATGTTTTGAAAAAAACGGGTATCAATCCCTTAACTCCGATCGGCAGACTGAAAAGCTCTGCTGTTTCGGATATCGTAGGAACTGCAAAAGGATTGAAGTTTTCCGTCAGCGGCACAATGGGCTTTAAAAATGCTCAGATCACCGCAGGCGGAGCCGATGTCAATGAATTTGACGCTGTCTCCTTGCAATCAAAGCTTGTGAGCAGTCTTTACTGCGCAGGTGAAATTCTTGATGTTGATTCCGTGTGCGGCGGTTTTAATCTTCAATGGGCGTGGGCAAGCGGAATTTGCGCAGGCCGTTCTGCGGCTGAAAAATAAATTCACAAGAGGGTAAATATGAAACGTGTGATGTGTCTGCTGTTGGCGATGCTGATGCTCAGCTCGTGCGGCATTATCGAAAAACCGAAAACAGGAAAAAAGCTGACGGGAAAGGAAATCTCGGCGGTCTGGATATCCTATACCGAGCTTTCGATGAAGGACGAGAACGGCGGCAACGAGGATTCGTTCAGAGATAAGATATCCGAGATGTTCGACAACTGTGCTCAGCTTGGAATAAACACCGTGTTTACCCAGGTCAGACCGTTCTGCGACGCTATGTATCCTTCGGAGATTTTTCCGTGGTCGGCATATCTGACGGGCTATCAGGGCGATCCGATCTATTATGATCCGCTTGAAATAATGGTTGAAGAAGCGCACGAAAGGGGACTCGGACTTCACGCTTGGATCAATCCGTTCAGAGTCTCTTTCGATACCGACACCGACAAATTAAGTGAAAAAAATCCAGCCAAAAAGCTTTTAAGCGATGAAAAAACAAAAGACAGGGTTGTGACTGCCGACGGCGGACTGTATCTTTGCCCTGCGTCAACTCAAAATCATAAGCTGATTATTGACGGCGTGCGTGAAATTATAAGAAACTACGAGGTTGACGGAATACATATTGACGATTATTTTTATCCCTCAACGGACATCAGCGTTGATAAGACATACTATGACGATTACAAGAAAAACGGCGGAGCGCTATTTTACGATAAATGGCGGCTTGAGGTTATCTCATCCTTTGTTTCTCAGATGTACACGGCGGTAAAGAGCGAAAGGAACGACTGTATTTTTTCAATCAGTCCCGCCGGAAATATAAACAATAATTACGAGGAGGAATATGCCGACGTAGAACGCTGGTGCTCGGAAAAAGGCTACTGTGACTGGATAATTCCTCAGATTTACTACGGATTCGAAAACGAGGTTCTTCCCTTTGACAAGGCCTGTAAGAGCTGGTCGGAGCTTGACAAAACCGATGATGTGCGTATGATTTACGGCATCCCTGCCTACAAGGTCAACAGCGAGGAAGATGAATTTAAGGCCGGCGGAGGAATTATCGAAAAACAAATATCCGCCGCAAAAGCAACGGACAATTACGGCGGAGTGGCATTTTTCTCATATTCTTCTCTTGTCGATCCCGACTGTAAAAAGGAATTTGAAAACATCAAGTCATCTGTTTTCACCGAGCTTGCGCCGGAAGAAGAAGGACAGCAGAGTAGCGGGAATACAGAGTAAAAACCAACACACGGAAAACAGAGGACAAATCTGACCGAGGACGTTGTACTTCTCCTCGGAATAGTCCCAGACCTGCATATGAAGTCCACGGTTGACGATACAGCCGACGATAAATTCAAGCGCCGTGATGATCGCACTTCCTGCAAGGCACCTGACGATCAGGCTTTTGGTCTTGATCTTTATGTTCACTATATAAATTATCAGCAGAGCAGCACCGCCCGTTATCGTCATTGTCCAATGTGTAAATCCTCGGAAGATCACTTCGATAAGGCTGTATATTATTCCGCCGGAGCAGAAAACGATCAGATATTCTTTTAATTTCTCCATAACATCACCGATATTATAATAACCGATAAAACAAAAAAGAAGCACCCGTTTTCAAGGTGCTTCTTTCCATTTTGAATGATTATTTGTCACGTTCCTCAAGACAGTAAACTCCCGACTCAAGCACAACATATTCAAAGAAACCGACTTTGAAATATTTTTTTAACGGCTCTTTGAATGTCATATAGTCGTTGACGGAATAGTCCTTGAGGCTGATTGTCCTGATTGCGTTCGTAGCCTCGTTGCAGACAAAAAGCTTGTCCTTGTTTTTGAAAACCGCTATGGGACGGCGGAACGCAACGGATGCGCCGCCTCCGATCCTCAAAAGCACTCTCTTTTCGATCGGAGAGAACTTGACGATCGAATTCCTGTCGGGAACAACGCACCAGAAACAGTTGCCGTCAAGGGCAAGACTTCTGATCGGGCAGTTTTGATAGACGAGCTTTTCCTGCATTGCGATGTCGCCGTTCGAGTCGAAAATATTCATATTTCCGTCGTCAAAAAGGGTAACAACGCCGTTGCTTTTCAGTACGGCTGAGTCGCAGGCTATGTAGTTGCCGAGCTTTTTTGCGATCTCACGGTACTGATAACCGAATTTAGCTTCAAGATATGTTTTTATTTTAACGGGCAAAGTCCTGTCTCCGTCCTGATCATATACATAAAAAGCGACTGTGTCCTGACCGTTCGAAAGGCGGGTCCTCTGCGCATAGATAAATCCGACCTCCAGCGGAATTATGTCAAGCACATTCGCTCTGACAACTCTTATCAAATCAATCACCTTGTTTGTGAACCCCGCCAAGCCGGATACGGTCAATAATAACCTGCGGTTAAAGCAGGTGGGTGCCTCCCATACAGTTCTCGCTCCCAACGTCCGGAAAAACCGGGAGGTCTGCAATCCGTGTACGGAGCTGGGCTCCCGTAAATAAAATTGTAGGGTTAATATGGACCGTAAGTTATCGCACAAGGCAGGGCTTCAATTTACTTCGTTTTATTCTTCTTCCTCTTCAAAAAGATCGGCGAGTCTTTCTTCAAAAATACTTTGAATCTCGTCAAATTCCTTTGCGTCCTCTATCGGGCAAAGGTATGTATCGCCGTTTTTCTCCTCCTCGACCTTGAGAATAATGATCTCGCCGTCGTCGTCAAGGATGTCCTCTGCGTCGTCATAGACGGGGAGGAGGGCAACGTAACGTGCGTCATCGGTTTCTATTCTGTCGAGTTCTTCAAAAATATGTTCTTCGCCGGTTTCGTCAATTACGCTGACGATATCCGGATTGTATTCTTCAGCCATTTTGGATCCTCCATGATTTTTTCATATAAATATATTTTAACCGCATTTCGGCTAATAGTCAAGTGAAAATGCAATTAAGTCAAAATTTATAAAATTTTTCAAGATTTTTTAAAAAAACTATTGACAAATGATAAAACGGGTGCTATTATATAGGTGAACAAAGGGAAACAACAAAAACAAAAAGAAAATGTTTCCAAAGAAAGGCAGGCGAGTCCAATGAACTCAGAAGAAATACAATTTAATATGGCCGCCATCCGGTTCTGTTAAATCTGAAATAAGAGGGCACGACAAAGCCAAATGAATAATTGAAGATATAAAGATTTATAAACACCCGGCATCGCGGAGTAGTGGGAACGCCCACATCACATAGAAGGAGAGCAAAGCTCACAGATACATCAAACCAAGGAAAGGTGAGTATCAAGGTACAGTTTGATTAGTCCTTCATAAAACTTGAAAGAGTGAGTTGAAATGTACAGGTAAGAATCCTTCTTAGTATGAATTAAGAAGTAAATTTAATAAAAAATCTCAGTTCGGATCAAATAAATTTGAGAGAGTGAGTTAAGATGTTTTATTAAAGCTTCAAAATAACTCAAATAATTTATGAAAGCGTGAGTCCAAAGGCATAGTTAAATTTTCTTCATCAATTAAAATTGAGAGAGTGAGTGCAATGTTCTGTTAAGACTTTAACTCAAACAAAATCTATTAAGAAAGCGTGAGTCCGAAGAACAGTTAAATCTTTTCCCAATTAACATTGAGAGAGTGAGTTAAATGTTTCATTAAAGTTTAGTCTGAACAAAAATTTTCAGAGAGAGTGAGTCCGATGAAAACGTAATAATTCTTCCGGTTAATAAATTGAGATAGTGAGTTACGATGTTTCACTAAAGCTTTAAATCAAACAAAATATACTCAGAAGAGAGTGAGTGACATGTACACTTAATCATTACTCATAGTAATATGAAAAGGTGTGAGTCCGAAATTCTGTAAATAATATCAGCGGTCGTCATTTGACGGCCGCTTTTAATATTGCTTTTCATTCGGTTTTTAGCCGGTACTGCTCAAGGTCAAGTGAAATAACTGTGCCGACATCAACCTCGGAGCGTGCGAAAATGCCGATTCCGAGGTTTTCGCATATTCGGCTGCAAAGATAAAGACCGAGACCGCTTGCTTTTTTATCAAGTCTGCCGTTGTATCCGGTGTAACCCTTTTCAAAAATCCTCGGCAGGTCGGAGGGCGCAATACCTATTCCGGTATCCTCAATGCAAAGCTTGTCACCGTCCGTATAAATCTTTATACAGCCCTCACGGGTGTATTTCAGAGCGTTTGAAAGTAACTGCTCAATGACGAAGGAAAACCATTTTTCATCGGTTACAATCGTTTTATTCAGCGGAGTGTAATCAAGTCTGAGCTTTCTTTCGATAAATTCGGCAGAGAAACGCTTGACAGAGGAGCGGATAATAT
>JAXJRE010000141.1:0-10513 GCA_036310785.1 Acutalibacteraceae bacterium | reverse complement strand
GCTCTCATGAGAGAGGCTTGCATCATTTCGGCAGGAGCATTAAAGTTAGCAGGTGAGGCTGTCCAGCCCGGTGTAACAACCGCTGAGATAGACAAAATAGCCTACGACTACATTAAGAAATGTGGCGCTGAGCCAAACTTCCTTAATTACAACGGCTATCCTGCTACGGCATGCATTTCCATAAACGATGAGGTTATTCATGGAATACCCAGCAAGAAGCGTGTAATCCAAGAGGGCGATATAGTGAGTATTGATCTCGGTGCCGTCCTCGAGGGCTTCAACGGCGACAATGCTGCTACTTTCGCTGCAGGAGCAATAAGCTCCGAGGCGAAGCGGCTGTGCGACACGACCAAGGAGAGCCTGTTTCTGGGCATCGAAAAGGCTGTCGCAGGCGGCAGACTCGGCGATATAGGCTCTGCGATTCAGCGTCATTGCGAGTCAAGAGGTTTTTCCGTTGTCCGTGAATTTGTCGGACACGGCGTAGGACACAAGCTCCATGAAGACCCCAGTGTACCGAATTACGGAACCCCGGGCAGGGGAATCCGCCTGTTGCCGGGCATGACGCTCGCCATTGAACCGATGATAAACCTCGGCAAAGCAGACGTCAAAACATTACCGGACGGATGGACAGTAAAAACCCGTGACGGTAAGCTGTCGGCACACTTTGAACACACGGTGGCTATAACACCGAGCGGTCCAAAGATACTCACTCTGCTTTAAGGAGGTGCAGTATATGTCAAAACAGGATATGCTTGAGCTTGAAGGTGTTGTTGTTGAGGCATTGCCGAACGCAATCTTTCAGGTTGAGCTTGAAAACGGACACAAAGTTTTAGCACACATTTCCGGTAAGCTCAGAATGAACTACATTCGTATCCTTCCCGGAGACAAGGTGACGGTCGAAGTTTCGCCATATGACCTCACCAAAGGAAGAATAACATGGCGATCAAAATAAGCTAAGGCTAATTTTTCAAGGAGGGCATTCAAATGAAAGTCAGACCTTCTGTAAAGAAAATTTGCGAGAAGTGCAAGATTATTAAGCGCAAGGGAAAAATCATGGTTATCTGTGAGAATCCCAAGCACAAACAGCGTCAGGGTTAATCCGACGCAAACCATTTATGGAGGTGCAACTGAGAAATGGCGCGTATATCAGGTGTTGACTTGCCGAGAGAGAAGAGAATTGAAATCGCTCTTACTTATATCTACGGTATAGGTCGTAAAACTGCCGGCGACATTATCGCAGCTACAGGCGTAGATCCTGACATCAGAGTTAAGGATCTTTCTGAAGACGATGTAGCAAAACTGCGTGAGTACATTGACCACAACGTTAAGGTTGAGGGTGATCTGCGCAGAGAGACCGCTTTTGATATCAAGAGACTTATCGAAATCGGTTGTTATCGTGGCGTACGCCACAGAAAGGGACTGCCCGTTAGAGGACAGCGCTCAAAGACAAACGCACGTACACGCAAGGGTCCGAAGAAGACTATTGCTAACAAGAAGAAGTAATTAGGAGGGATAATATGGCACCTAAGGGTTCCGCTAAGAAGGGCACTGCAACTCGCAGACGCCGTGAACGTAAGAACATTGAACGCGGCGCAGCTCATATCCAATCCACCTTCAACAATACTATCGTTACCATCAGTGATACACAGGGCAACGCAGTATCATGGGCAAGCGCAGGCGAGATGGGCTTCAGAGGTTCTAAGAAGTCAACTCCGTTCGCAGCTCAGACCGCTGCCGAGACTGCCGCTAAGATCGCTATCGAGCATGGTATGAAGACAGTTGAGGTTTACGTTAAGGGTCCGGGAGCAGGACGTGAAGCTGCAATCAGAGCATTGCAGACAGCTGGCTTGGAAGTAAGCCTTATCAAGGACGTTACTCCGATCCCGCACAACGGCTGCCGTCCGCCGAAGAGAAGACGCGTATAATTTCAGAAGAAGGAGGATATTGATATGGCAAGAAATATGCAGCCTATTGCTAAGCGTTGCAAGGCGCTCGGAATTTCTCCGGCTGTTATGGGATACAAGAACAAGGAAACTATCCGCAATCCCAAAGGACAGATGAGAAGAAAGAAGTCTGAGTACGCTCTTCAGCTTAACGAGAAGCAGAAGGTTAAGTTCATATACGGCATGCTTGAGAAGCAGTTCTATTCATATTATGAAAAGGCTACCAAGATGCAGGGTAAAGCAGGCGAGAATCTCCTCGTTCTCTGCGAACGCCGTCTTGACAATGTTGTTTTCCGTCTCGGATTTGCAGCAACTCGTCGTCAGGCTCGTCAGCTTGTTTCTCACGGTCATTTCACCATCAACGGCAAGCGTGTTGATATTCCGTCATACATGGTAAAGCCGGGCGAAGTTATCGCAGTTTGCGAGAACAGCAGATCAAGTTCTGTTTTCACAGAGCTTACAGGCGAGAAGGCTCCTGTTGTTCTTCTTCCGAAGTGGCTTGAGAAGACAGATGATGCTTTCACCGGTAAGGTTATCGCTATGCCGTCACGTGACGATATAGATTATCCTGTTGAGGAGCACCTCATCGTCGAGCTTTATTCAAAATAATTAACCGTATACTTAATACAACAAGGAGGGTTTTGAATGATTGGCATAGAAAAACCAAGAATCGAAACAGCCGATGTTTTACCTGACGGTACTTACGGTAAATTTGTAGTAGAACCTTTGGAGAGAGGCTACGGAACAACGCTGGGCAACAGCCTCAGACGAGTTCTTCTTTCTTCATTGCCGGGCTACGCAATAACTTCCGTCAAGATCGACGGAATTCTTCACGAGTTTTCAACGATCCCCGGCGTCAAGGAGGACGTTACGGAAATCGTTCTTAACTTGAAGAGCGTAATCCTTAAAATTCACGGCGATGGTCCCAAGACCATGTACGTTGATGTTAAAGGTGAAGGTGAAATCACCGCAGGCTCCTTCAAGACAGATTCCGATGTTGAGATCCTTAATCCCGATCTTCACATCGCATCTCTTGACAGCGACGCCCATGTGGTAATGGAGTTGACCTGCAGCAGCGGCAGAGGCTATGATTCTGCTGAACGTAACAAGCAGTATCTTCAGCCGCCGATCGGTGTAATTGCAATCGACTCGATCTATTCACCGGTATTAAAGGTAAATTACACAGTCGAGAACACACGTGTCGGCCAGATAACCGACTATGATAAGCTGACACTTGAAGTGTGGACAAACGGCACAATTTCCGCTAAGGAAGCCGTTTCTCTGGGCGCCAAGATCCTCAACGAGCATCTCAGTCTTTTCGGAGATCTCTCTGATGAGGCTTTTGAAACTGAGATAATGGTTGAGAAGAGTAAGAATGGCAAGGAAAAAGTCTTGGAGATGACCATTGAGGAACTTGACCTGTCTGTGCGCTCTTTTAACTGCTTGAAGAGAGCAGGAATCAATACAGTAGAGGACTTGATCGGTAAGTCCGAGGACGATATGATGAAGGTTCGTAACCTTGGCAGAAAGTCGCTTGACGAGGTCGTTGCAAAGCTTGCATCCCTCGGCTACGATCTTCGCAGGGACGACGACTGATCGTCAGAGCTGTAATTTAATCTAACAACACACTAACGGTAAAGGAGTGACTTTTAATGCCAGGAGCCAGAAAGCTTGGAAGAGCAAGTGACCATCGTAAGTCAATGCTCAGAGGCATGGTAACATACCTTTTAGAAAACGGCAGAATAGAGACCACCGTTACGAGAGCAAAGGAAGTTCGTGCAATGGCTGAAAAAATGATTACCATTGCTAAGGATAACACACTTCATTCAAGAAGACAGGTTTTAGCATACGTTACTAAAGAGGACGTTGTTAAGAAGCTTTTTGATGAAATTGCTCCGAAATATAAGGACGTAAACGGCGGTTATTGCCGCATTATTAAGACAGGTGCCCGCCGCGGTGATGCAGCTGAAATGTGCATCATTGAGCTGATCGACACCGAGTCTAAATAATCAGGTATAGATACGCAAAATATAACGGCAGACACGATGTCTGCCGTTAATTTTTTCTGTTGAGATTTTTATGAAACCCTGTGTCCTTTGACCTTGATGTTTCCGATAAACGGAAGCTTTGCCGTTCCCGTAACCGTATCGCCTTCAAAGGTGGCTGTTACGGGGATTTTTTTGCCCTTGAACATATCACATTCGGCTACGGCGCTGAGGGTGTTGCCGTTTTCCGTAACTTCGCTGATTTTAAATTCGGGAGTGTTTTCGCCGACAATTTCAAGCTTGAAATCATACTCTCCGTTGCGGTCGCTGACCGTTACTCGGCCTGTTCCGCGGAAAAACATAGTGTTAATTGTGGCTTCCCATATTCCTAATCCTATCATTAAAATTCTCCGTTCAGTTTTTTATTAGACTATCATATTTTAAAAAATATGTCAAATTTAATTGCATATTTATAAAACAGAAATATGAGCCGGGGAAATTTATGTTAATCGTTCAATAAGATAACGGTTGACCTTGACTTTATAAATCATATATATTAAAATAAAATAGAGTATATAGGGGGGAAAAGCAGAAGTCAAAAAGACAGTAGTATTGTAGGAGGTTAGCGGAATTGAAAAAGGTAGATTTCAGAAGCGCTTTTGTTAAGCGTATTCTAATGATGGTGTATGATATCTTTGCGGTAAACTTTTCATACCTATGCGTTATGTTCCTTGGCGGCGGACAAAAAAGTATGGATGCGCTGCTGCAAAGAGCCTTGCCTGTAACTGCTATTACTATTTTGCTTTTTTATGCCTTTAAAGTTTATTCGAGTATGTGGGAATACGCCGGATATAAAGAGGTTCTGAATGTCAGCGTTGCGACGATTATCAGCGGAATATCCGGAATTGCCGTTGACCTGATTATCTCCAGTCTCGGAGGCGCAACCTCTGAGCTGAGAAACGGCTGCTTTGACGCTTACTTCTATATTTTCGGCACCTTGGTTGTTATTATTCTCGTTTCCGGAATGAGGATGAGCTACCGTCTGGTAAGACGCTACTATCGTGAGAGCGCACCTAAAAAGGACGAGATGCTTGACCGAGTTATGATCGTCGGTGCAGGCGATATGGGTATGATAATCATCAATGAGCTTGAGGTAAACAATTATTCAAAGGGCAAGCCCATAATTGCAGTTGACGACAATCCGCTGAAGCTCGGACAGAGAATCAGAGGAATTCCCGTTAAGGGCACCTGCGATCAGATTCCCGAGCTTGCAAAAAAATATGACATAGACACAATTATCCTCTGCTTGCCGTCGGTAAATACCGAACGTCAGACGGAGATACTTCGCATAGCTGTTAAGACGGGCTGTAAGCTCAAAACTTCACCGAGCCTTTTGGAAATGGCAGATATGTCCAAGGGCGGCGGCAGAATCCGTGATGTCAATATCACCGATCTTCTCTCCCGTCCCGAGGTTGAGTTGAACAAAGATGTCTGCAGCTATCTCAACGACCAGGTCGTTCTTGTCACAGGTGGCGGCGGTTCAATCGGAAGCGAGCTTTGCCGTCAGGTTTCAAAATATCATCCGAAAAAGATCGTTGTTTTTGATATTTATGAAAACAGCGCATATCTTCTCAAACAGCAGCTTGACGCTTTCCACAAGGGTAAGCCTGAAATTGATATCAGAATCGGCTCCGTCAGGGATCCCAAAAGACTCAGAGAGGTCTTTGACGAGTTCCATCCCTCGATCGTTTTCCATGCGGCGGCGCACAAGCACGTTCCGCTTATGGAGGACAGCCCCAAGGAAGCGGTCAAGAACAATGTTTTCGGAACCTTCAACGTTGCAAGCATTGCCATTGAATATAATGTTAAACGTTTTGTAAATATTTCCTCGGACAAGGCTGTCAACCCTGCAAACGTTATGGGTGCAACAAAGAGAATAACCGAGATGATTGTTCAGTATTTTGAGCGCAAGTGTTATAACAGCACGATCTTTGCCGCCGTTCGTTTCGGCAACGTTCTCGGCTCAAGCGGAAGTGTTATTCCTATCTTTACCGAGCAGATAAAAAACGGAGGACCGGTTACGGTCACTCATCCCGATATAACAAGATATTTTATGACTATTCCCGAGGCGGCTCAGCTTGTTGTTCAGGCAGGCGGACTTGCCAAGGGCGGAGAAATTTTTGTTCTCGATATGGGTGAGCCTGTCAAAATCGTTACCCTTGCTGAAAATTTGATTATGCTGTCGGGATATAAACCCTACACAGAGATTGAAATCAAATTCACGGGACTTCGTCCGGGCGAGAAGCTCTATGAGGAGCTTGTCCTTGATGAAGAAAGCAGCGAGAGAAAAATGACGGCGAACAATAAAATTTTCGTCACCAAGCCGGTTGAGATGGACGACAATCTTTTTGAAAACCAGCTTGAAAGACTGAAAAACGCCAACGAAAATGAAGTAAGGGGTCTTATTAAGGAGATAGTTCCGAACTATCACGAAGCAGAATAAAAATGAAAAAATCTTTTGAGAGAGTGGGATCAGATGTATAAGTACATAAAGAGGTCACTCGATCTGATTACGGCGCTGTTTCTTGTGATAATTCTTTCCCCTGTGATGCTGATTGCGGCTATACTGATTGCAGTCAACAGGGACGGACCGATACTTTTCAAACAGGAAAGGCCCGGAAAAGACGGAAAGATCTTTACCGTTTATAAATTTCGCACAATGTCAACGATGCTCCGTGATAAAAACGGAAACGAGCTGAGTGACTTTGACAGAATGACCAAAATAGGCAAAATTCTGAGAAAGACAAGCATTGATGAATTACCCCAACTTTTCAACATAATCAAAGGCGAGATGAGCTTCATCGGCCCGAGACCTCTCCTCAAGGAGTATCTTGAGCTTTATTCTCCCGAACAGATGCGCCGGCACAACGTCCTGCCCGGTATTTCCGGATGGGCGCAGGTCAACGGACGCAACACCCTGACGTGGGATGAAAAATTTGCCTATGATGTTTATTATGTTGACCATTACAGCTTTAAAATGGATCTGAAAATTTTTATCAAGACGATCGAAAATGTTGTCAGTCAGGACGGAATAAACAGTGATTCCGAAAATACAATGGAAAAATTTGAGGGAAACAGGGAAACGGTGTAAAGAAAGGAAGCTTCGCAATGAAAAAAATTCTTTATGTTGCCACGGTTGCGGAGCATTTCTATTATTTCCATTTGCCCTGTTTCAAGCTTTTTAAAGAAAAAGGCTGGCAGGTTGATGTTGCCTGCGGCGGCGAGAGGGAGCTGCCCTTTTGCGACAACAGATTTAGAATTTCCATCAAGCGTTCGCCTGCCGACATGGAGAATTTAAAGGCATATAAAGAGCTGAAAAAAATTATCCGTGACGGCGGCTACGATATAATTCATTGTCACACGCCGATGGGTGGTATCCTTGCCCGAATTGCCGCAAGAGGCGAGAGGAAAAAAGGTACAAAGGTCATTTATACCGCACACGGCTTCCATTTTTATAAAGGTGCGCCGACGCTGAACTGGCTTGTATATTATCCGATCGAGCTTGTTATGTCGGCTATGACGGACTGCCTAATTACGATAAACGACGAGGACTTTGCGTTTGCAAAAAAACACCTTAAAGCGAAGAAAACCGTCAAGGTGAACGGAGTCGGCTACAACAGCGATCTGTTTTTCAAGATCTCTGATGACGAGAAACGAAAGCTTCGCAGCGAGAAGGGCTTTTCGCAGGAAGAAACTCTGCTGATCTACGTTGCGGAAATGAACGAGAACAAAAATCAGTCTATGCTGATCAGGGCGATGAAAAGGCTCACGGAGGACGGCGGCAATTATCGGCTGCTTATTGTCGGAGCGGACAATATTTCGGGAAAATATGTTTCGCTTGCAAATGAACTCGGCGTTTCCGACCGTGTAGATTTTCTCGGACATCGGGAGGATGTTTGCGAACTTGTTCAGCTCAGCGATATTGCCGTAGGCTCAAGCTTGCGTGAGGGATTGCCCGTCAACGTGATGGAGGCAATGGCCTGCGGACTTCCCGTTGTTCTCTCTGACAACAGGGGACACCGAGCGCTCTGCCGTGACGGATTCAACGGTTTTGTTGTTGCTGTGAATGACGATGAAGCAATGGCGAAGCGAATAAAAAAGCTGAAAGAGGACAGACCTCTTTACGATACAATGTCTGAGAATGCTGTCAGCTTCATCAAGACTTTTTCAAAGGAAAATGTGATAGAGGAACTGAAAGCTGTTTATGATTCATTGAAATAAATCCACCGTGACCGTCTTGGGAAAGGTACAGAATGATTAACTTCGATTTTGACTTTTATGAAATAATTGTATGGGTTGCCACGTTTATTTTGTGTATGATAGCCGTGGCGGCTCGTTCCTTTCCGCTCAGAGCAAGAGGCGGTCTCGGTCAACCCTTGCCGAATCCGATCGCTTTGATTTTACCGATTGCTTTCTACGTTTCCTTTGCTGGACTCAGAAAAACTATCGGTGACACTTTCTTTTATATGTATTCATTCGAAAATATGCCCGACAACAACCCGATAGATATCCAGACGGTTCTGGACGGAAATATGTTCGCGTTTATTCAGAACATCATCAGAAATCAGACGGACGATCCGCAGGTTTTGATTTTCGTCTGCTCGGCAATAGCTCTGATCCCTGCGCTGATTATTATTTATTACTACTGTACTCCTCTTGAGCTGGGCATATTTATGTTTTTCACTTACGGCTATCTCGGCGGTATGATGGACGGAATGAGACAGTATATGGCGGCGGCATTTGTGCTGTTGGGAACAAAGTATCTTTTTTCGCTCAAGAGAGGCTCGATTTTCAAGTATGCTGTCTTCGTAATAATAGCTTACTTTATGCACAGCAGTGCGCTGATGATGCTGGCAGTATACATTGTAGTCAGAAGAAAGGCATGGGAGAAAAGCTCATATGTGCTCCTGCTCGGAAGCGTTGTTCTTGCAATGGGATTTGATAAAATTCTCCCGTCCTTCCTCGGTGCGTTGGAGGAAACGAGTTATTCCGGATATGTGGAAAACGGCTGGTTTACCAACGGCGTTGAGGGCGGAAGCAGCTTTTTCAGACCTATAGTTTCTGCGGCTCCGATTGTGGTTGCCTACCTGAACAAGGATCGAATGAAGATGCTCGGACATATCGGAGATATTCTGATAAATATGGCGTTTTTGAATATGGCGATTTATATTGTTGCTACTTATAACTGGATTTTTGCCCGACTGGCAATTTATCTGAGTATTTACTATATTATTTTCACCGCATGGGTTGTTTCCTATGCCGTAAAGCCAAAGGACAAGGCGGTATATGTCACCGGTCTGGTAATACTGTTCTTCCTGTACTCAAGAGTTATGGCTTACCAGATTTATATGTATCAGTCCGATTATTTCTTCCCCGGCAGAAAACTTTTTCGTTGAGGTCTTAGTTATGAAATATTTTTTGTTTAATCATGAGGGCAGTAAAAACCATGGCTGTGAAGCTATTGTCAGAGGAAGTATGAATATCATTGAAAACAGCGACGGAAAAGCGGAATTTGTCCTTTCGTCAAACAATCCCTCTGATGACGAAATAATTAATAATATAACCGTAAAAGCGGCAAAGACAAGAGAACTGACAAAGGTTGAGAAGCTTATTGCCGCCGTGGATCTCAAAATCAACAATTCCGAGACCTACGCTTTGCAGAAAATGTATTCCCCGATCGTTTCCGATGCCGAAGACTGCGACATTTGTCTTTCCGTCGGCGGCGACACTTATTGCTACGGCGACAACCACGGAATACAGGTGCTTACAAGAGAGCTTAAAAAGAGAGGAAAAAAGACCGTGCTCTGGGGAGCGTCAATCGGCGCTGAGGATCTCAGCGAAAGGAAGCTTGAAAGTCTGAGGGATTTTGACGCAATATTTACACGCGAGCCGATAACGTACGAGCTTCTCAAAGAGAACGGAGCAAACGATAATATTTATCTCTTTTCCGATCCCGCTTTTTGTATGGAGAGAGTTGAGGTTGAGCCGATAGATGGCTTTACAAGGGAAAACACTCTCGGCTTTAATATCAGCCCTCTTGTTGCTTCGGGCGATCCCCGAAAAAAAGAAATTGCCGAAGATTTTCTCAAGTTCATTTTTGAAAATACAACGATGAAAGTTCTGCTTGTTCCGCACGTTGTTGAGGAAAACAACAACGACTACGACTTTATGAAACCGATCTTTGAAAAGTTTGAGCATACGGGCAGAATAGCGATACTGCCTCCCGACCTTGAAGCGAGACAGTACAAAGGATATATCGCAGGCACAAGATTTTTTATCGGCGCAAGAACACATTCAACGATCGCCGCATATTCAAGCGGAGTTCCGACGATTGCGCTCGGATACAGCGTTAAGGCGAGAGGAATTGCCAAGGATATTTTCGGCGAGGAAAAATATGTCCTCGATATCAAAGCGATGACAGATTAAAGGGAGCTAAGAGACGAGTTTTTAAAGCTGCTTGAAAACTATAATGAAATACTCAAAGAACTGATGAAGAGCATACCACTGCGAATGAGAAGCGCAATG
>JAXJRE010000140.1:0-6087 GCA_036310785.1 Acutalibacteraceae bacterium | reverse complement strand
CGGCAATGTCGTCCCAATCGAACTGAGCAAATGAACGTGAGCCTTCCTCAAGCGAATTCATTTCCGTAGCCGTAGTGATGTAATCAAAGCCGTTTTTGGCGCACTTTTCTTCAGTTACGCTGTCGGAAGCACAGCCCCACAAAAGCGTAAGCTCAGATTTCATCTGATCGTTTGAAATATTCTTTTCGTTTCCTCTTGCAACAGCATGAGCGGAGAATGCCGCCGGGGTTGCGCCGCTTGTTTTGTCGGTCGTAACAACGCCTGCGAGCTTGCCGTTTTCGATTGCAACCTCGGTGAGGTTTGCAGGGACGTGCCAGTAGTTGGCAAGGGGATTGAAAAGATATACTCCGACTGCGCCGTTATAGGTTCTGACACCGCATGCAAGAGCAGTACCTCCTGCGGCACTGTCGGTAACCTTATTCGTGAAGCTTCTTGTTTCTGACTCGCAAAGAACAGGCATATTGTCCATTGCAAGATCGGCAGTTTTCATTTTCCTTGTAGCTGCGACTGTGTTGAAGCCCATACCGTCACCGATCATAAGAATAACGTTTTTATAGGTTTTGTAATCCTCGTGACCGGTTGCTTTTTTGCCTGTCATTCCGAACAAACCGGAAATACAGATAAGTGCGGAAAGAGCAAGCGAAAGAATTGTTTTCATGATTGTCAAAACAAAGACCTCCTTAATTTAATAATTGTTTTTACCGATTTTATTTTGATATTTTGTAAGCCGTGAGATTTGTTGTCATACGTCTTTCGCCGCGGTCAAGAACATGGAAAACAGGTCCGTCCTCGTCAACGGTGATTGTGATATCCTCGGCCTCAAACTGAGAGCCGACATTTCTTGTGAAAGCGGTTTCAACCTCTCCCGTTGTAACGTCAAGGCTGAGAATACGCTTCCGGTCGTTTTCCTCGTCGCAGGAAAGGTAGAGCTTGCCGTCATAAAGCTCCGCACCCTGTATTCTGTCAACAGGCTCGGAAAGCGGAAGTGTTTTAACAAGCGTCAGATCGTCAAGATCGAACACGTTGAGCACGGTTGCGTTGCTCCATTCTGCGGTGTAGAGATAATTGTTTGCCTCGTCAACCGCACACCACGGAACACCCTCAAGATGAAGCTCATGCGGAAGCTCATAATATGTACCGGTGAATTCAAGCGTCTGTGCATCGTAAAGAGCGATAAACGAGTTGAGATAATCGGGACCGTCCTCGATTGCGGCATAGACATAACCGTTGTGGTAGCTGAGACCGCCGATGTGGTTACAGCCCTTTTCCTGCAAGACTTCGGGAATTGCGTTTATGTTCATTCTGACCATTTTACCGGTTTTGATATCGGCTTTTCCGAGATGCTTGTTGCCGCTGAAATAGAAATATGTTCCGTCGTTCGTTACGCCCTGAGAGGAAACGTCATAGTTGAGCAGAGCGTATCTGTAACGTCCGCAGACCTCGGCTCCGTCAGGGGCGGGGAGATCCTTTTCGTCAACGCTGACTATCAGAAGAATGACAGCGGTGATAACTGCGGTTACGATTCTCATAACCGATAACAGGCATTTGGGAATAATCATTTTAACATATCCTTTACATATTTTTAATAATTGTACTACTTTACATGATAAAAGTCAACCGAAACAGAGTAATAAAGACAAACATATTGGTGATTTTAAAAATATATTGATTTGAATATTACCATATGATAAAATAATTGACATAAATCGACTGTTGTTAAAGGAAAGGAAAAAAACAGTGAGTCTTATTGATCAGCAGCATTTTGGCATCGCCAGAAAAATCGTTTCAAATATGACCTCCGAAAGCTGGGAGACCATACCGCATACCTGCGTCACCTCCGAGCCAGAGGTTTCGGAATTTATGAAAGTTCTTTCGGAAATAAATGAGGGCAAGGACAAGAGCGAGAAAATAACGGTCAACACAGCTTTATTGAGGGTGATTGTTGAGGGCTTAAAGGTTTGCCCGAGGATGAACAGCCACATTCAGTTCAACAGACGCCTTGTAAGGGGCAGGGTAGACACCTTTGACCACATTGACATTTCGATGCCCGTCGTACTGAAATCGGGCGAGATGATGACGGTAAATCTTCATTCCTTTGAGGACAAGACAATGTCGCAGATGCGTGACATTATTCACAACACAATGGAGAGAGCGAACAACTCGGACATGAACGAGGTTATGTTCGAGGTTTCAATGGATAATACCATTCAGGGACTGAAAAAGGGAAAAATCTCTCAGACCGTTTGCAGGCTTATCGGCTCAAAAACAGGAAAGCACAAGGTTAAAACGCTCAGGGGAGCGGAAAAGAAAGCATATTACAGCAAGCCCGTTGAAACAAGGCTGACAAAGCATGACATCGAGCAGGGCACAATTACCGTGTCGAATCTCGGCTCGCTTTACCTCGGTTGGGAGGGTGCATGCACGATCCTTGAGATCATTCCGCCTCAGGTTGTTGCAATCGGAATCGGAGCGATCCGTCATACACCCGTATGCGATGAAGACGGAAAAATCCGTGCCGGAATAAGACTGCCGTTGACTATCTGCTTCGATCACCGTGCGCTTGATATGGGAGACGTAGTACC
The DNA here is from genome assembly GCA_036310785.1 of Acutalibacteraceae bacterium. Classification (GTDB taxonomy): domain Bacteria; phylum Bacillota; class Clostridia; order Oscillospirales; family Acutalibacteraceae; genus CAG-488. The sequence continues at coordinate 3,505 of JAXJRE010000140.1, read as the reverse complement.
CTTTATGAAAAAGCTTGACGAAATATTCCAAAACCCCTCCGTGCTTAAAGAGTGGGTGTGAGGAAGAAAATAAACCTCTCTGTCGATTGTGACAGAGAGGTTTTTGTTTTAAATTCAGCAATACATTCCAAAGTCGTTACGGATTCTTGCGTTTGGAGCGGCTGATTATTACCGCAAACAGTAACAATGCCGCCGCAAGCAGTACGGCAAGACCTACCGCAAGATACCAACTGCCCGTTGTGCTTGCTCCCGAAGACGGCATATGCACAGTCAGGTAGTTCGCAAGCTCAATATTTATCACCTTATCTGAAATATCTTTAGTTATTCCGTCGATCGAGGCGATCGTGCCCGAGGGATCAATGTTGATCTTCAACGGCTTGTCAAGCAGTCGGCATCCAGAGGGTGCCTTTGTCTCAACAAGGTAGTAATCCGTTCCCGACATAAGCTTTTCACCGAAAGCCGCTACTGCCTTGCTGCCGTCAGAGGTAATGGCGGTCAGCTTTGAGGAAACAGCCGTACATTTGATTGTTTTGCCCTCATAAACAATTGTTTTAGTTCCGCTGCTGTCGGGAAGATAAACGGTAAATTCTGCGCCTACAAGCGGAACCTTATTGTCTGCCGTTGACTGATCGCCATCTATTTTAGCAACATTGAGAGAATACATTCTTTCAAATCGTGCGTAATATGTGGCGTTGGTTGTGGTTGTATAGCTTAGTGTATTGCCGTCCGACAAAATCATATCGTCGGGAACCTTGTTGCCCTCGGAATCGTACCAACCGACAAACCAATATCCTGTTCCGGGGATTGCTGTGGAGCTGACGACCTTTCCTACAACGTCGGTATAGGTGTATCGGCTGAGTGTGGCGATATTGTCGTCTGTTATTTCTTCAATGGTATCGCCGTCAACAAGCTGACGGATGTATGTCTGAGTGATGTTGCCCGAAAATCTTGCATAATATGTATTAACGCTTTCCTTTGTTTCCGTATAGGTAAAGGTGTTGTGGGTTGAGACAAGATTGCCTTCTGAGTCGTACCAGCCCTCAAAGGTAAAGCCTTCCTTAGCGGTTGCCGTAGCTGTAATTATTTCATCGGTTGTTGCGTGGTAGGATTTTGCGCCGTTTTCGTTATATGCACCGTTGTAGTTTTCATCGGTTTTGTCTGTAACGCTTGTTATTTCAACCGTGCCGCCGCTTTCGGAATCAATGTACTGATTTTCTCCTACACCGACCAGCGGAATAAACGCCTGAAGCCAACGCCATTGTGCAACCAGGGTAAGACCCTTGTGCATATTGGCGTAGATTATTTCCTCGCCGTTATCGTTCCAGGTTACGCCTGTGACGTTCTGAGTTTCATCGTTGTAGCTTTTTTGCTCGCTGAGAGTAACGTTACCGCTGTAAATCTTGAAATACTGCGCCGCAATTTCAATCGAAGCTTCGTCGATGGAATAATCGCAGGCGATAGTATGCTCTCCGTCAAGCAGCATGCTTCCGAGCTGATCCGGGTTAACGGTATTGGCCGATCCGCCCTCCGGAATGTCAACGGTATCACCGGTGAGAATCCAGCCCATAAATTTCCAACCGTCATTCTGTCCCTCTGCCGCATGGGAAACATAGGGATCAATAAAGATTGTACCGGTTTCAGCCTGTGCGTTGTCGGGATCTAAAACGGGCTTGAAGCTGTAAACATTCTCAAGCTCGTTTGTATTATAAGTTCTTTCGACTATGTACGGTTTACCGCCGTTCGGATCATAGGTTATGGTAGGACTTTTAATAAACACAAAATGTAGATCGGTCGCCGTAGTAATATCGTCCAAATAATAGGTGTAGACGATATCGCCGTTTTCATTGGTGGTTTTTACCCATTTATCTTTTTTCTGTTCATCGGTAAGATCTCCGGTGTCCTCAATTTCGTTTCCGGCTAATTGAACAAACACAGAATACGGATTGCCGTTTTCGTCCTGTTTGGTATAGTATACTCCGACAAATTCACAGCCTGCTATTGCATCGGAGTTCTTTACAACAGCCTGAATTTTAAGCGGCTCACCGTCGGTTACGTAGGTGACAAGATTGTTGTCCACGGTGACCTTGTGGCCTTCGGAGCCGCCGGTGCCGCCCGAGGATCCGTCACTTCCGCCGACAACGCCGCTTCCGTGAGCGGTACTGCTTCCGGTAAGCGGATGATAAAGCTGGAAGTTGATGTTATCAAGGAAGTTACCGTAGGTCTTTTCCTTGCCCGAAGGTGCAGTTGAATTTTCAAATCCTACGGAAACAAAGCCGAATATTGTTTCGGTCTGTCCTGCCGGAACGGTATAAAGATAATATTTGCTTAAATCGACATCTACTCCTGTTGAACCGCCGGAGCTTCCGGCAGAGCCTTCCGCATTGGAGCCGTAGGAGTTCCAAGGGTTAACGGTTTCGGTTGTGGCCTTACATGACGACATGATCCAGATATCCCATCTCTCAGTATAGATGTTACTGGGCGTCAGGCTGAAGGCATTGTTACCTGCATTGTCTTCAAAGGTGCCGCTTGCGGCGAATTTTTTGCTGTAAACGACAAGCTTTTCCCCGAGACCTGCCGAGCTTTTGAACGAGGTCAGACCTTGCTCGATTAGCCAGTCGGCCATCTGCATAAACTGATCTCTGCCGTTCTTTGCGGGCTTTGAGGGGGCAATGTCCTGTTTGGGACCGATAACCAGAGCCATGGTGTCGGTTCCGTTACGGGCGCCGTGATCGAGTCCCCATTCGTAAATGGTTGACGGCATTGTCGAAACATTCTGATAAAGCGTACTTTCCTCGTCGGCATTAAGCTCTGCTCCGTAGCTGCCTACAGTAGGAGTTAACTTTACTGCAGTACCCTCATCATTTTTTAAATATGTACCGGTGTTATTCATATACAGCTCGATTTTGCTGTCGGTTGCCGTTGTATTCCAATAGGGAACGGTGCTTTGATTGACCTGTTTATAAGAACCCGTCCAGGTCTGTCCATCTTCAAAGCTTCCGTTCTGCAGCTTTTTAACTGTGGCGGAAGTTTCATCGCTCAATGTGCTTGCGTCCCCATCCGTAGCCATTGTTTCCAATGAGCTGTCCGGATTGCCGGAAGTACCGCCGGATACCTCGGCCGAAACACGGAGCATCATATTATGGAACAGGGGAGAAGCGCAACAAACGAGCATAACAAAAGTAAGAAAAACGGCAAGCTGACGCTTCGTTTTCTGTCTGTTGGGACGTTTATTTTTTGCACGATACATTAACTTTTTCTTCCTTCCGTTAACTCTCTGCCGCAGAGTTATGCAATCCGAGAGATATATATCACATAATTATATTTAATATAACATAATATGACAAATAATTCAATATTTATAAGAGATTTATTGTTCTTTTATGCATAATTTTTCATTAAAATTATTTTGTCATTCACAATGAAAAATCAGTTAAATGAATGATTGATATTGAATAATGAAAAATATGAATAAAACAAAATAATCCGCCCCCATCAGAGAACGGAT
>JAXJRE010000139.1:0-1331 GCA_036310785.1 Acutalibacteraceae bacterium | reverse complement strand
CGCCGAGCTCGCTTGTAACGATCGTCTTAACCAGGGTTGACTTGCTGTTGAGTGAGTCTTTTTTCATATTAAGAACAAAGTTTACGAGCAAAGCACCCATCTGATTACCCGTGATAAGTACATACTTTCCGTCGTGCTTTACGCCTGCTCCGATACGGTCACAGTCGGGATCGGTGCCGAAAACAAGGTCTGCGTCCTCTTGCTCCGCCTGCTTGAGAGCAAGTGTAAGTGCGTCCTTTTCCTCCGGATTCGGAGAACGAACGGTCGAGAAATTTCCGTCGGGAAGCTCCTGCTCCTTAACGACTGAAATGTTCATACCCTCAAGGATCTTTCTGACGGGAACATTGCCCGTACCGTGGAGCGGAGTGTAAACGATCTTGATATCCGACGGCTCCTCATAAAGCGACTGCTTTTTAACCTCGGCGAGGAAAGCGTCAAGCACCTCACTGCCGATAGGCTGATAAAGTCCCTTTGCCGCCGCATCTTCAAGAGCCATATGCGGCACAGCCTTGAGATCCGTTATTGCATTGACATATCCGATAACCTTGTTTGCGGCGTCGGGGCAAAGCTGACAGCCTGTTTCGTCATAGATCTTGTATCCGTTATACTCCTTGGGATTGTGGCTTGCGGTAACGACCGCACCTGCCGTACAGCCGAGATATCTGACCGTAAAAGAAAGCACGGGAGTGGGCATAAGAGTGTCGTAAAGATAAACCTTGATACCGTTAGCACAGAGAACCTCCGCCGCATAAACGGCAAATTCCCTCGAATTGTTTCTTGAATCATGTGCGATAGCCACGCTCAGCTCACCGTCGAATTCCGCTTTGAGATAATCGGCAAGTCCCTGAGTCGCCTTGCTGACGGTGTACTTGTTCATTCTGTTGGCACCTGCACCCATAATTCCCCTGAGTCCGCCTGTGCCGAATTCAAGATCCTTGTAGAATCTGTCTTCTATTTCTTTTTCATCCGTGATAGCCGCAAGCTCTGCCCTTGTATCTTCGTCAAAGGTGAGCCACTGTTGATATTTTTCTTTGTAATCCATAAACGATGCTCCTTTTCAGAGAAATTTTATCTCCCCATTTTTCCGAATAAATCATACCACAAAAGTCCCTTTTAGTCAACGGCAAAGCAAACATAATATATTTTATGCGGTCTCTAAAGATATTATTTGCCGTATACACATAAAAAGAGCTGCCTTGTGAAGTGAACCCCAAAGTTTAGACAAAATTAAATATTAAATTGCTTGTGAATGAGTTCGGTATTGTACCGGACTCATTCCTTTTAGTTTTAAGGAAATTCTTTCATTGTTGTAGTAATGAATGTATTTCTTT
>JAXJRE010000138.1:0-4319 GCA_036310785.1 Acutalibacteraceae bacterium | reverse complement strand
CAGATAACGGACTGGAATTCACCAACCGTCTTGCCAACACTAAAAACCCTGCGCCCACACTGTTTGAGCGTACGCTCAAACAGTGTGGGCGCAGGGTTTTTAGTGTTGGCAAGACGGTTGGTGAATTCCAGTCCGTTATCTGTCTGAACGCATTCTACCTTAAAAGGAAATGCTTTAAGCAAATTTTTAAGAAAGACAGCAGATGAATATGTGCTGTGTTCTTCAAATGCTTCAATGTATCTGAATCTTGAATACTCGTCTATTGCTGTGTATTGATAGAATTTCTGTCCTGCAGCATCACCGACAATGCAAGCTTCCGGAACAAACTTAACATCTATCTGAACTCTTTGACCGGGATAATTCATTTGCTCATAAGGCTTTGCGATATATTTGGGGTTGGGCGGTTTAACAGCCATATCACCTTGCCTACGAAGGACACGGTAAAGACCGGTTATCGAGCGTGTGTATCCCCGTTGCATAAGTTTTACCCAGAACACAACCAAACCTGCGTGAGGATTTCTTCTTCTCATATCGGCAATCAGCTTCAGCTCGGCTTCTGTGTGTTGGTTGGGATGATGATGCGGTCTGTGTGATTTATCAGCCAAAGACTGAAGTGTTCCGTCATATCTGTTCTTCCAACGATAGATGTATTGTCGATTTGTTTTGTAACGGATTGCTGCTTTTGTTACTCCATATTTTTCTGCGTATTTAATTAATGCTTGACGATACCTCATTGTTTGTGTTACAGTTGTCATGACGAATGGTTAACCTCCTGTCGGTTTTGTCTGAGCAACTTAACTGTAACACAGGTTTTTCCATTCGTCATTTATTTTTTCGCTTTTGTAACACTTCTATTGTAAACCTACATAATAATTATTCGGTATGAATTTATTCTGCAATTTTTGTTTTACTAAAAATAATTCTTTTGCCGAACGTGTGGATTTTCATATATATTTTTTGGATACTATGTTCTTACCGGATCTCCGTACTCTCGCTTCATAGCATCCGTTGAAACTACCCACTGTTTGCCGAATTTGCATACATCAACACCGTTTACGAGCTTTCCGTATGCAATCGCTTTACGGAGTGTGCTTTCGTTCAGATTCCAAAGGAATGTAGCGTCGCTGAAAGCCATAAGTCCGTCAAAGGGTGTTTCAATTTCTTCACCGTTTGCCCAAAGCTCATCACAGGAAATATCAATATCATCATTCCATATAATACCGTAACCGCCTTGGTCAACGATTACAGAACTGAAAAGCTCGGGTGAATCTTTAAGTGGCATAAATAAGCTGTACTTTTCAAAAAGCGGTGCAACATCATAAATTTTTGTTACACCCTCGCAGAACTGTACGCTTAGCTTGTAATCGGGCAGAGCATTTACATTCTTAACCTTATGAAACATACAAAAGCCCCCCTTCGAAATACAGAGTATCACGGTATCGTGATATTGTCAATATTATTATGATGTCAAACGAGATAAATATACTTTTATTATTGTTCACAGCACATAATAATGCGGAATTATATCCTCGTAATGTCCGTCGGACATTCTGAAACCTCCCGGAATCGTGCCGAGCTTTTTGAAGCCGAGACGCTCATATAGGTGCAGGGCGTGAGTGTTCGATGCGACGACTGCGTTAAACTGCATTATCCTGAAGCCCTTTTTCTTCGCCGTGTCAAGGCAATGCCGGACGAGTTTTTCTCCGATATGCTCTCCCCTGACGCTTCTTTCAACGGCAAAGCTTGCGTTGCAGATGTGTCCGCACCGTCCTACATTGTTAGGATGAAGTATGTAAAGTCCGACGGTTTTTCCGCTGTCGGCGTCCTCAGCTACTCCGGTAAAGGTCTGTTCCGAGAAAAATTCCCGTGCGGTCTTTTCCGTCAGCCTATCCTCCTGCGGAAAAGCAACGCCATCGTCAACGACCTGATTCCATATTTCTCTGAGTGCCTCTGTATCGGCTTCGGTATATTCACGAATTGTTATGTTCATTTTACGTCCTCCAAACTGTCATTCAGCGCTTTTGTAAGCCATTTGTCAAGAAAATTCATTTGCTCCTTTGTGTGAAACCAATGCTCACCGCCGCTCATAACGGTAAGCGAAGCATTTGTACGATTTGCAAAATCCGACACGGTTTCCCGTGATGTCAGATTATCGTTTTCCGCATATAAAATATCAGTCGGTACTTTCCATTCAATCGGGTTATCCCTGACATAACACAGGTATTTCCACGAAAGCGTTTCTCCAAACGGCGTGATAATCTCCTGCTTTTCTCTCAGCTCGCTCTCCGTGACGTTCGCCCAAGACATCATATCGGTTATGAGCCTTTCCATGTCCACAATCGGGGAAATAAAAAACGCTCTTTCAACAGATTTACCCTGCAAAGCATTCATCGTAAAATATGCTCCGATGCTGTTTGCTACAACAATGACCGACCTATATTCCTTTGTCAGTCTTTCATATTCGTCAAGTATTTCATTTTTGGTTTCCCACGGAAGTTCGGATTTATAATCCATACCCACAACGTCACAGCCTGCGAAAAACGGTCTGCAATGCTCCGCCTCGCCTGCGTTGCCGCCCTTTCCGTGGACGTATAACACAGCCTTTTTCAACGATCTCACCTCTTTTAAAATTATATCACATAATCCTGATTATTCAAACAAAAAGTCCGAAGATCGGTTTCTTCGGACACAACGTTGTAATTATTTCACTTTTTTTCATTCGCCGCACGGATAAGAGCCGCTTCAACATTGCCTGTGACCGTCAGCCTGAGCATATGTATCAGCTCCTTGCTTGACATTCTCGCCGCACTGCTTGTCTCAAGCCAGCTCTGCACCACACCGCCGAGGGCGATAGCATAAAAATTGGAAAGAAAGTTTTTGTAATACTCGTCAACATCTAAATTTTCCGACTTTGCGTCAACGACCTCACGGACAGTCATTCTGAGCCCGTCATAGACAAAATTGGAGAAATAAACCATTGCTCTTGAATTGATAACGCAAAGAATTTCACTGCGGTGATCCTCAATGTAGGAAAAAAGTGCTTCAATAACTCCGTTCCAAATGTCGCCCTCCACATCGGTCTCATGAGGAGCTTCGCCTTTATTCTTTTCTATCAGCTCCATTGCGTCATGCTGATACATCCACTCAACAAGGGCATAAATATCCTGAAAATGATAATAAAATGTCTGCCTGTTTACTCCGCAGGCGTCAACTATCTCATGGATCTTAATCTTATCGAGGGGTTTTTTACGCATCAGATTTCTTAACGATTCCGCAAGCATCAGTTTTGTTTTTTCACCCGAACGCTGACCTGCCATTTTATCACTTCCAAATAAATATATATTTGTTAAAATTTTATCATATTTGTCTGCATTTATCAATACATTAAAATATACATTTATCTTTACAATATAATATTTTTGTATAGAATGATGCTCTTTCAGCATTATTTTATTCATTAAAGTTCACTGATAGTTATAAGAAACATCTGATTTCAGCAGAAAAGTCACTTTCAATTTTTATCAGTCTTTTTGTCAGTTCCTTTGACTTTTCATCTGCCGCCTTATACTGATTGAGGTATCTGCTCAACGACTTTACGCCCATGTTACAGCCGTCCGTCATCAGGTCGGCAATGGTTTCATCAGAATTGTAAGCCGCCATTCGGAAATTTGTTTTAATATGTGACATTCCCTTGATAAAGGGATCGGGATCCTTTCCCTCGTCATGATATTCACCGAGAAGCTTTTGAATATCTGCGTTAAGCTGTCGGTGATCGTCCTTGAGATCAATGAGCTTTTCACGGAATTTCTCGTTTTTCACCTTATCAATCACATTATCTATCGCCGCAACTCCCATTTTAACCCCGGAATCACATTCCCTCAACAGTCTGACAGTATCTTTTTCAATCATTTAGAAAATCACCTCTTTTCCTATTATTTCCGTTAGGAATAAAAGTATTCAGAGAAATGATAATAGACACCCATTTCAGAAAAAATTAAATATTTTTTATAATTATTCCGTACAAAGTCTTGACATTTTAAAAAAATGTGGTAGAATAACTCAGGTATCCGGGTGTAGCGCAGGTGGTAGCGCGCTTGAATGGGGTTCAAGAGGCCGTGAGTTCGAGTCTCGCCACTCGGACCAAAGCTCCAAAGGCATCAGTCTTTGGAGCTTAATTTTTTATCTTGACAGTCAGTAAATCCGTTCTCTGATGGGGGCGGATTATTTTGTTTTATTCATATTTTTCATTATTCAATATCAATCATTCATTTAACTGATTTTTCATTGTGAATGACAAAATAATTTTAATGAAAAATTAT
>JAXJRE010000137.1:0-3337 GCA_036310785.1 Acutalibacteraceae bacterium | reverse complement strand
TTAACGTCGGGACTATATCGTGCCCAAACTGATCTCTATATGTGATCGTCCAGCCCGCCCGGTTGTTAACTCGGACGTCTTTGTCTCCAATCATGATTTTGCTTTCCATTTTCACCTCCTAAAGAAAAAACGGGACGAACCGATTCAGATCCGCCCCGTAAAAGATTATGGTGCAATCACAGGTGCAGCAGGTGCGGTGAACAGAGTGTCGTAACCGTCGTCAGCTGGCTTGTAAACAGCCATAGTTACGCCGGAGGCATTGTCGCCTGTGCAAGTAACCGCAAGTGTCTCAGTTGCTGGCTCCTTACTGTCCTCGATTGTTGCGTATTCTCTTGTAATTGCTCCGAGGGAGCAGTTGAACAGGATCACACGACGAGACTCAGCGTCGCCCTCGACCTGAAATGCAACATATACATTCGGTTTTGTAGCGTTCTTAACGTTTGCAAGTCCGCCGTTTGTGAGTGCCTTGTATCCGAGGAACTGAGTCTTAAACTCGTCGTCGAACATTGCGACCTCGAGATCACCCTCGATGGTTCCGCCGGAATAGCCCGACCAATATGCGATGTTGTCGGCATAGAAAGTATTCTGCTCTGAATTTTCCTCAGGGCTGAAACTTACCGCTCCGGCCTGATGATATGGAGTGCCGAGCGTTACGGTTCCGCCAGCTGCGACGGCATATGTTCCGACGTGGAGCTGAGAGATACCAAATTCTACTTTGTTAGCCATTATTTAGCCCCTTTCATACTTGGTAATAAATCACGAAAACGCCCTGATCTTCGATGTAGACGTCCTCGGATTTCTCATATAAATAGCCCGCTCCGAGGAGTGCGTCCTCTATGCGGGCTTCGTTCTGTTCGTTTTTAGTTGTGTAATAATACTCGATCTGATAAGTATTCTCTCGGTAATAGTGCGTGTTGTCCGCTTCGAAAGTGTCCTGACCGCTCCCTATGTAAACGATGTACGGCGGAGACTGTTTCGTCTTAAAATGCGAATAGGCACACGGGAGATTAGTCGATTGCAAAACTTCGTAAATACTCATTCATTTAGCCCTCTCTCGATCTTGTTCTGAAACTCTTTGTTCGCCCACGTCTCGACAGGCTTAATATGTTTGATGCCGGACGTTCTGCCGTATGTGCCTTTTTTATTTCTGATAACGTGACCGTTCTCGAGTAGGTGCGTCAGCTGATAGTGAGTGTTATGTACTATAACGTTGCCGTCGCCCTCTTTCTTTACCGTCCAGCCCTCAGCATATTCTCCCGACTTTCTCGGAGAAGTATTGCGGAGTTTGTCCGCTGACTCGTCTGCCGTCTCGACAGCTGCCTCGTTCAAAACTCTGTTAACCTTATCGTCGAACTCGTCGAGGATCTGCTTCATTTGGATTGCGACGGATTTAGTTTTAGCCATTGTTAATCCTCTTCTCGCATACAAGACGAATTGCGTCCCTCTGAGCGTCCCAATCGGTACGGATGACGTTATAATCCTCACCCTCCCAATTAATGACGAGCTGGCCCGCATAGTCCGCTCTGTTTGCGAGTTCGAACGTCACGGACGGATGAAGTCCCGCCTGAGCAGCGTTATAAAACTCTGCGTTGAATACGCCTCGAGGCTGAACGAACACCGTCGTCGTGATCTCAGGAACGAACTCGTTGCCGTACCCGTCGTATGTCGGCGTTCCGTACGCCTTTAGTGTCGCAACGCTGTCATACATTTCAGTTCACGCTCCAATCTGTATATCCCGTACACGTTACAAGCTGGGCCTTTTGTTCGTCGTATGACCTCTTGAGCCTCTCAGCATCGTCAGGCAAACCAAAATGCACTTTGCAGTACGTTATGATCGCCCGTGTAACGAGTGCGTCGATTGTCTCCGGGAGCACTACGCCCGCAACGCCGAGATCAAGCTGTGCCGATGCGATCAGATCTGTCAGCTCGTCGTCGTATACAGTCGTTGTGATCCTGAGAGCAGTTTTTACTTTCTCCAACATATCGCACTACCTCACAACTATTTCTTCTTCTTTGCCGTCTTTGCTTCGGTCTTTTTCTCTTCTACTCTAACGGCGTTATTAAAGGCAATGAGCCTCGAGGCCTCCGAATCGGAAACCTCGAGAACTGTACCTTTTGCAAAGCGAACCGCCGTATCATGGAGCAGTTCGATTTTCATTACTCTGCAACCTTTGCAAAGAACTTATTGCCAACTACGCCGATAGCTGCCGGCTGACGTCCGAGGATTCTTACCATATCGGAGGTCATGAGGCTTGTATCGTCATACTTGAACTCGATTGCGTCGCCCTTAGGGAGATTCATCATAACGCCGGACAGATCTCCGATGATTGGAGCTGTTGCAGCGTCAGAGAACAGAACCTCGAGGCCGTCGAACGGATCAACACCGTACTGTGCAGCCATCTGAAGTGCTCTGTACTGTGCGTACTGTGCCGGGCTTGCGATGATTACGAGATTCTCTGCTGCGCTTGACAGGAGTGCTCTTGCATTTACGAAATCTGCGATGTTGCCCGCAGCGGTTCCTGTCTTGGCAACAGCTGGAGCGGTCTTTGTAGCTGTCTGAGGAGCTGCGAGGATAGCTGCAACAACTGCGTTCTCCTCTGCCTTGATGATTCCTCTTGCAACCTCGTCGTAGATGTAGGACAGATAAGCCTCTCCGCTCATTGAATCAAGAGCCTCGTCGGATACGCTGACCCACTTCTTGAATGTAACAGGAGCGAGGTTTACGATACCGAGAACGAGCGCCTCCTCTGCTACAGCATTTCCACCCTCTGTGTGTGCAGTTGCTGCCGGAGCGTCGATTTCGAATCCGACCTTTACGTTACCAGCTGCGTTCATTCTTCTGACTCTTCTGAGGATCTCGCTGTCCTCGAGTCTCTTTGCTACGATTTCGCCAACGAACGACGGAACAGGAATAACGCCGTTTGTGCCTGTGGTTACGTTGTCGCTCAGGAGCGCTCTGCACTCTTTGTCGGAGCCTGTCTTAACGTACTTTGCAAATGCCTCGATATACTCGTGAGAGTTTCTGATTTCCATTGACATTTTCTTTTCTTCCTTTCGTGTTTCGATTACCTTGCCCGCACCCTCTGCGACGGCCTGTGCAGCCTGTCTCTTTTCCTCGAGTTCTGCATTGAGTACGGCTTTTCTTTCCTCGATTGCTTCGAGTTCTGCGTTGAGAGTCTCGATGCCCTCTGCATCAGCATCAGCCAGCTCGACAACGATCTGACTTGCTCTGTTTTCCACGCCCTCAAAATCGAGGAGCATGATCTCTTCTCTTGTCATTTGTTACCTCCTGACATGATTGCCTTTGCTTTAACGATTGCTCTCCTACGCTCTGTCT